>JBPCXC010000260.1:0-4512 GCA_051008875.1 bacterium | reverse complement strand
CAGCACGATCCGTTTGCCGCGTTGGCGCATGACTCCGGCGGCGCGTTCGGCTTGCGCGCCGTGTCCCCAGAACAGGTCGGCGCGCAGCGCGCCTCGGATCGCGCCGCCAGTGTCTTGGGCGAGCATCAATCGTCGGTACGGTTGCGCCGGATTGAACGGGTGGTGGGTCGCCAGCCACACCGGCGCGCCGAGTTCGATCAACTTCGGATCGACCGCGAGGCTGCGCTGCGGCGTCAGCGCGACGTTGAGCGAGCCGATCGGACCGCCCGCCGCGTTGTCGCGCAAGGTGAAGAACACATAACTCGGATTGCGAAACAACAACGCTTCGGCGCGGCGCGGATTTTCGCGCAGCCAACGGCGGATGGTGAACAACGAAACCTCTTCGCGCGCGAGTTCGCCGCGCGCCAGCAGCACGCGGCCGATGGCGTGGTATGGATGGCCGTTCTGGTTGGCGTAGCCGACGCCGATGATGCGTCCGTCGGGCAGGCGGACGCGTCCGGAGCCTTGGATGTGGAGGAAGAACACGGCGTCGCGGTCGTCGATCCAGATCAACTCGTCGCCGGCGAGCAGCGAGCGGTCGGAGTCGATTTGCGCGCGCGAGTAAAACGGCACGATCTTGTTTCCGTCCAACCGTCCGCGCACGGTCTTGCTGCGCAGTGCGGGATGCAGCGCGCCCAACTCGACCGACAGCAAGGTCGCCGGCGGCGCATACAACGGATGGCGATAGCGCGCGTCGCGGGTGAAACTGCCGTGCAGCAGCGGCTCGTAGTAGCCGGTGATCAGACCATCGCGCCGGCCGTCGCGGCCATGCACCCGATGCGGCGTGAACCATCGCTCGAAGAAACGACGCGCGTGTTCGTCGTCGATCGTGGATGCGGCCGACGCGCCAGACATCGCGCGCGCGGCGCGGCACAACTCGCGCCAGCGCGCCTTGGCACCGAGCGCGTCGCAACTTCGCAGCAACGCCGGCCAGGCTTGCGCGTGGCGGTCTTGCGCCCAGCCTTCGATCTGCTTCCAATCAATCGCCTCGCCGACGCCCTGCGCGGGCGGCTTGACTGTGGCGCAGGAGGCGATGAGCAATGCGACGCATCCGACCGCGATGAGTCGCGCAAGTCGCCCGCGGATGAATCGCATGATGCACGCGCGTTGATGGATGGAATGAATGACTCGCCGATGCGCGCAACAAACTTCGCCGGTGGTCGCGGACGATGCGCTCATTGCGCGGCTCGTTTGCGTTGCGCGCCGGCGCGTTGACCGGTTGCTTGCGCGCGCATGGTCGCGGCTATTCGCTTGCGGCGAGTTGGACGCAGACCGCCAGCACTTCGGTCGCTTGGCGGATGTCGTCGAGCGGCGGGAAGGTCGGGGCGATGCGGATGTTGCGGTCGCGCGGGTCGTTGCCATACGGGAACGGCGCGCCGGCGGCGGTCAGTTTGACCCCGGCGTCGTCGGCTAGGCGCACCGCGCGCGCGGCGGTGCCGTCGGCGGTGTCGAGGCTGATGAAGTAGCCGCCTTTGGGCTGCGTCCAGCGGACGTATTTTGCGTCGCCGAGTTCGCGCGCGAGGATTTCCTGCACCAAGTCGAACTTCGGCTTGACCAGCGCCGCGTGTTTTTTCATGTGCGCGCGCAACGCCGCCAAGTCGCCGAACAACTGCGCCAGGCGCAACTGATTGACCTTGTCCGGACCGATGCTCTGCGCCGCGATATGCGCGCGCGCGTCGGCGGCGTTGGCTTCGCTCATCGCCATCGCGGCGACGCTCGATCCGGGGTGGACGATCTTCGAGGTCGAGGCGAACTGAACGACGCGATTCGGATTGCCCGCGTGCGCGCAGCAGCGCGCGATGCTCTCAAGCGGCGGCGGCGGATCAAAGAGATGATGCTCGGCGTAGGCGTTGTCCCAGAGGATGCGGAAGTCGGCCGCCGCGGTCTGCATTTCGGCGAGGCGCCGCACCGTGCGCGCGCCGTAGCAGGCGCCGTCGGGATTGCTGTGGCGCGGCACGCACCAGATGCCCTTGACCGCGTCGTCGGCGCCGGCGATCTCTTCGACTTGGTCCATGTCGGGACCGTCTTCGCGCATCTCCACCGCGAGCAACTCGAAGCCGAGGTGCTCGGTGATCAGGAAGTGTCGGTCATAGCCGGGCGACGGGCAGATGAACTTGCGGTCTTCGATTCGACTCCATGGACGGTCGCCGTCCACCGCGCCGAACAAGCAAGCGCGCGCGACGGTGTCGTGCATCAGCGTCAAACTGGAGTTGCCGCCGACGATGACTTGTTGCGGCTCGACTTCGAGAATCTCGGCGAACAGTCGCTTGACCGCCGGCAGTCCGTCGAGCCCGCCGTAGTTGCGCGTGTCGATGCGCGCGTCGCCGTCGGTGTACACATACTCATCCGCCGGCAATGCGAGCACGCGGTTGGACAAGTCGAGTTGCGCCGCCGACGGCTTGCCGCGAGTCATGTCGAGCGACAGCGACAATGACTTCAGCCGCGCGTATTCGTCGCGCAGTCGCTTATGTTCGGCGTGCTGGCGGTCGGCGGGGATCGTGTTCGGCATGGGAATGGGTGGTGTGGCGTTGATTGGCAGGATTTACGATGCGGAATCGGCGGCTTTTTTGATCATGGCTTGACACGGCGCGTCGCGCAATATAAATTATTGCGTATGGAAAACTATTTTACCACCGCGCAAGTTGCCGAGCATCTGCATGTCAGTTCGGCGCGGGTGCGCAAACTGATTGACGACGGGCGCTTGCCAGCGGAAAAACACGGGCGGGATTATATCTTCCGTCGCGATGATGTTGAAAGATTTGCGCGCCAAGGCAGAAAGACCGTCGGACGACCGAAGCACCAAACGCGTACGGATGAAACCATCGGCGATGAGGTTTCCGCGTCATCACCGGCCGCTAGTATCGCGCTTGGCGGCGGTCAACTCCACATCGGCGACTGCTTGAAAATCTTGCCGTCGTTGGAGCCCGCAAGCGCGCAAGTCATCATCGCCGACCCGCCGTATTTCCAAGTGCTCGACGAAACTTGGGATCGGCAATGGCGCACGCCCGACGACTACCTCGACTTCACCATGCGTTGGGTCGCGCAGTGCCGGCGCGTGCTGCGCGACGACGGCTTGCTCTACATCTTCGGCCAGCCGGGCAAGCGCGAGCATATCTGGCTGCACGCCTGCTCGATGCTGTCGAAGGCGATGGCGTTCCACGACCTGATCATCTGGGATCGCGCGGTCGGCTACAACGCGCGCGGCGACTCGTTCACGCCGCAATACGAGATGATCCTCGCGTTGCGCGCGTCGCACGACGCCAAGCCGTACTTCGACAAGGACGCGGTGCGGATCGCGTATAGCGAGCAGACCATACAAACTTATTTGCGCGACCGGCGCTATCGTGACAAGGACGCGCGCGAGCGGCATCTGCGCCGCGGCAAATACGCCACCAACATCCTGCGCGTGCCGTCGCTGAAAGGTTCGTCGAAGGAGAAGGTCGGGCATCCGTCGCAAAAGCCGCTCGCGCTGATCGACTGCCTGGTGCGCTCGAGTAGCCGTCAAGGGGACGTGGTGCTCGACCCGTTCCTCGGCAGCGGCACCACCGCCGAATCGGCGCAGCGCAACCGCCGCAGATGGATCGGCATCGAGTGCGACCGCGACTATGCGGCGGTCGCCAAACGGCGAATCGAGGCGCTCGGCGGGGTTGAGCGGCGCGCCGGCGCCCGATTTTAGCGACCCGGTTTTCGGCGGCAAATCGCGGTGGACATCGGTCGGTAAGTCGGGTACGATGCAAATCTTTTTCGGCCAAATCCTGTCAAATTCCGGGGAGATTGCATGCCATCCGTACAAGTCCGGCAAAACGAATCGTTCGATGTGATCCTGCGGCGCTTCCGCCGCGCCTGCGAGCGCGCCGGCGTGTTCACCGAATCGCGCCGCCGCCAGTGCTATGAAAAACCGACCACGATCCGCAAGCGCGACGGCGATGCCGCGGTGCGCCGCGAGATGAAGCGCGTATCGCGCCAACGCGCGCGCCGTCGGCGGAAGTATTAGATTATCGGTCTCCAATTCATCCGAATCCGAAATCCGCCAAGCCGTTTCCGGTTTCAACCGCGCCGAGCCACTTTCGGATTCAATCCCGCCAAGCCGCTTCCGGCTACTCCTCCGCCGTCGCCCGACGGCGCACACGACGATGCGCGTCAGCGTGCCGTCAGTCCCATTCGAAACAACGCGACGATGGTCTTGGCGTCGTCGATCTCGCCGCGCCGCGCCATCTCGGCGACTTCATCCAGCGGCTTCCAGTGCACTTCGATGAACTCGTGCGGCTGCGGCTCGGCGCTACCCCGCGTGAGTTCGCTCGCCGCGAACACATGCAGCCGCTCGTCGCAGAAGCCCGGCGTGGTCAGCGTCGAGCCGAGCGACTCCCACGCCTCGGCGCGCCAGCCGGTTTCCTCGCGCAGTTCGCGCTTGGCGGCGTCGAGCGGCGACTCAAAGTCCTCCAAGATGCCGGCCGGGAACTCCCAGATCCAGCC
>JBPCXC010000259.1:0-19162 GCA_051008875.1 bacterium | reverse complement strand
GGTGCCGGACGCGCGCGTCGCCGCCATGCCGCCGAGAGTCGCGTCGGCGCCGGGATCGATCGGGAAGAACAAACCACTTCCCTTTAAGTGTTGATTGAGTTGTCGCCGCGTCACGCCCGGCTGCACCACCGCGTCGAAGTCGTCGGCGTTTACGCTAAGGATTCGATTCATCCGCGCGCTGTCCACGCACACGCCGCCGTCGAGCGCGGCGATGTTGCCTTCCAGCGAAGTGCCGGCGCCGTGCGGGATGATCGGAGTCGAATGCGCGGCGCAGATGCGTACGATCCGCTGCGCCTCGCGCTTGTCGCGCGGCATGATCACCGCATCGGGCGGATGCGGACGATGGAAGGATTCGTCGCGCCCGTATTGCTCGCGCACCGACGCGGTGGTCAGCACATCATCGCCGAACGCATCACGCAACGCGGCGATCGCGCCGGCGCAGTCGTTGCGTGTTGGCGGGGATGGCGCTTGCTCGTCATGCGCGCGATCTTGCGAATGATCTTGCGACTCGCTCAGTTGCATGACAACGCCGCGGTCAGTTCGTCTTGGTCGAAGAAATAATGGCAGACCTCGACTTCGCCAAGCACCAAGGTCGGCACGTATTCGCGATAGCGGCGATACCAACTTTGATCGCTTTCGATATCGCGCGCGACCACGCGGAAGTCCGCGTCCGACTCGCGGCGAAACGCCGCCAGCGCGCGCTCCATGTCATCGCAAAGATGACAGCCGCGCTTGCGGTAGAAATAAACCGTCGCTTTGTCGGCGTCCGCGTCCATCGCGGCAGTGTAGCAAATCCGCGCGCGCGGTTGCGTCGCAATTCGATATGCGGCGCAGTCAACCGCGTTGCGCGGTCGCCGCCCACACGCCGGCGCCGATCAGCGCGAGGCCGCCGCAGCGGCGCATCCGGCGCGCACTCGACTTGCACGCGAGCAGCCGCGCGAAGCCGCCGGCGCACAGCGCATAGCCGAGCGCATTGACGCCGCCGAGCACGACGAAGGTGACGCCGAGCACGCCGAGTTGCAACGGCACGTCGCCGCCGGCATCGACGAACTGCGGCAAGAAGGCGATGAAAAACAAGATCCCCTTTGGATTGAGCGCGGTGACCGCGAACGCGTGCAACAGCAAGGAGCGATCATTCGCCGACGATGCCTCCGCGACGGCGAGCGGCGGCGACGCGCGCCACAACGTCGCGCCGAGCCAAATCAAATACGCCGCGCCGAGCCACTTGAGCAACGCGAACCACTGCGCCGACGCCGCCACCAGCGCACCGAGCCCGAACAACGACAGCAGCAACGCGATCGCATCGCCGGCCATCACGCCCAACACCAGCGGCGCCGCCGCGCGCCGGCCATGCGTCAATGACTTCGCGATCACCAACAGAATCGTCGGACCCGGAATCAACAAAATAATCGACGCCGCCAACGCATAGGTGAGCCAGATTTCAAATGCGATCATCGTACGCGTTGGTTGCGTTATGCGTTCGTTGTGCTCGTTGCACTCGTCGTGTCGGTCGCGCTGGCCGTGTCAGTCGCATCGATTGCATTCGTCTCGTCAGTTGCATTCGCATCGCCATGCGCTCGTTGCAGGAACTGCTGCTCATCGAGCACTTCGACCTGTAGCGTTTCCGCTTGGTCGGCTTTGGCGCCGGCGTTTTCGCCGGCGATTACGTAGTCGGTTTTCTTGGAGACGCTGGCGGCGACCTTGGCGCCGAGCGACTGCAGCATCCGCTTCGCTTCGGCGCGCGGCATCGACAGCGTGCCGGTCAGCACCACGGTCTTGCCGGCGAATGCGGTGTGTTGATCGAGCGACGGCGCCGCCTGCGGAGTCGGCCAGTCCATGCCGGCGGCGCGCAACTTGCCGATCACTTCGCGGTTATGCGGTTCGCTCAGGAATGAGCGCACGCTTTGCGCGACCACGGGACCGACATCCGGGATCGCTTGCAGTTGCTCTTCGTCCGCCGCCATCAAGCGATCGAGGTCGCGCAGCGCGTGCGCCAGCGCCTCGGCGGTGGCTTCGCCGACCAGCGGGATGCCGAGCGCGTACAAGAATCGCGCCAGCGTGGTGCGGCGGCTCGACGCCAGCGCGGCGATCAGATTGGCGGCGGACTTGTCCGCCATGCGCTCCAACGCGGCGAGGGGCGAAGCCGACAACTTATACAAGTCGGCGGCATGCGCGATCAGTTTGGCGTCGATCAACTGCTCGACCACCTTGTCGCCGAGTCCGGCGATGTCCATCGCCGCGCGGCTGGCGAAGTGCTTGATGCTCGCCTTGCGCTGGGCGCGGCAATGCAACCCGCCGCTGCAGCGCGCGATCACGGAGTCGCCGAAGGCGATCGCGGAGTCGCACACCGGGCAGGTCGGCGGGAACTTGAACTTGCGCGCGCTCTTGTTGGCGCGCTTGGACTTGATCACCGAGACCACTTCGGGGATGACGTCGCCGGCGCGGCGCACGATCACGCAGTCGCCGACGCGCACGTCGAGGCGTTCGATCTCGTCGCGGTTGTGCAAGGTCGCGTTCGACACGGTGACGCCGCCGACGAACACCGGCTGCAGCCGTGCCACCGGCGTGATCGCGCCGGTGCGTCCGACTTGGATTTCGATGCGCTCGACCCGCGTGGTCTCCTCCTGCGCCGGGAACTTATGCGCCAGCGCCCAACGCGGCGCGCGCGCGGTGTGGCCGAGATCGCGCTGCCAGTCCATCCGCGACACTTTGTACACCACGCCGTCGATGTCATACGGCAAGTCGTCGCGGCGCGCGAGCATCTCGTCGTAGTACTTGAGGCAGCCGTCCGCGCCGACCACGCGCCGCGCCAAGTCGGAGACCGGCAGTCCAAGTTGCTTGATCCATTGCATAACCTCCCAATGCGTCGGCGGCAACGACGCGCCGACGACTTCGCCGAGGGCGTAGCAGCACAAGCGCAGCGGGCGCGACGCGGTGATCTTCGGGTCGAGTTGGCGCAAACTTCCGGCGGCGGCGTTGCGCGGGTTGACGAAGGTCTTCTCGCCGAGTTCGCGCTGGCGTTGATTGAGTTGGTTGAAGTCGTCCTTGCGCATGAACACCTCGCCGCGCACCTCCAGCGCCGGCGGCGGCGCGGCGGCGTTCAGGCGGGTCGCGCCGGCGAGCACGCCGCGCAGGTTCTGGGTGATGTTCTCGCCGCTCTTGCCGTCGCCGCGGGTCGCCGCCTGGGTAAGCCAGCCGTGCTCGAAGCGCAGGCTGACGGCGAGGCCGTCGTGCTTCACCTCGGCGATGTATTCGATGCCGTCGGTCTCGACTTGTTCGCGCACCCGCCGGTCGAACGCCGCCACCTTATCAACTTCGAACGCATTCACCAGCGAGCGCATCGGCGCGTTGTGCGCGACTTCGGAGAAAGTCTTGGCGACCGCACCACCGACTCGCCGCGTCGGCGAATCATCCGAGGCGAACTCGGGGTGCGCGCGCTCGAGCGCCTCCAACTCGCGCATCAGCCGGTCGTATTCGCTGTCGGGAATCTCCGGGTCGTCGAGATTGTGGTAGCGGTAGTTGTGATATTCCAACCGCTCCCGCAACGCCACGATTCGCTGTCGCGCGGCCTTCGCCATCGGTCAAAAAATGCGCGTCGCCTCGTCGCTGCCGGCGGGGATGCCGAGCCGCTCCATCTCGGCGGCGAGCGCGTCGATCGGCTTGCGCATCGCCTCGATGTCGTCTTGCGTCGGAGTCTCGCCTTGACCTAAGTCCACTGTGCCTTTGATGCGCGAGGCGAACGCGACCGCGGTGTTCGCCATCTCGGCGAACACCGCGCCGGGCGAGCGGTTGAGCGCCGGCTTGGTGAACAACACCAAGCCGCGCGCGCTGAATGATGCCATGTCGTCGAGATCGAACTGGCCGGACTCGCTCGCGTCGGCGAGTCGGTACATCGCGACCTTGCCTTTGCCGACCGACTTGAATCGCGCGTAATGCCCGGCGCGGTCGGGATCCAGTCCGATCTTGATCGCGTGGCGTTCGATCTCGGCGCCGTTGAAATGCTCGTCGTCGCGCGGGCGGATGCGTACCACCGACACCGAGTCGAAATGCGCGATGAACTCGGCAATGGCTTCGGCTTGGGCGCGCGCGTTGTCGGGCGATGTCATCAGGCTGAACTCGCGCCCGGTGCCGACCGACAGCCGCATCGCCAGCGTCTCGAAACGACTCAAGTCCTGCTGCGCGATCGCGCCGCTGTGGTCGGCGAGTTGGATCGTCAGCATCAACGCGCCGAAGCGCGAGTCCTCCGCCTCGTGCTCCAAGTCGCACCAAACGTTGGCGGGCAGTTTCAGCCCGTAGATGCCGTGCGGCATGCGCAGACCGGCGGCGCCGTCGCGATAGATCGCGAGCACGGTCTCGCGCCCGACATCGCGCTCGCCGATGATTTTGGCCCAGTAGTCGATTTGGCGAAGTTGCTTGAATCCCTCGACCGTGCGTGGGTGGAATGTGCTCGGCGAGGCGGCGGGTGAATCCGCGGGACGATTATTTGCCGATTCGTTCGCCGACTTGTTCATTGAATCGTTCGTTAACTTGTTCGCTGAATCGTTCGTTGACTCGTCCGTCGATTCATCCGACTGCACGCGCGCGGTCGCCGCGCTAGACTCATCGGTTTGATTGGATTCATCCATCGCGTCGAATCGCGCATCATTCGAGTCGCTTCGCGATTCATCCGCGTAATCCGCCGCGCTTTCCGGCGACATCCGTACACGATCATCGTCCATTCGCGCGTCGGCATCGGATTGTTGCGCGACCGAATCGTCATCAACGCACGCTGAATCGTCATCGTCGATCGGATCGTCCAGCACCGGAATGTCGTCGTCGATCGCATCGGCGCGACCGCCGAGACGCGGCGCGACTTTGCCCGATGCGAATTCTGCTGGCGCAGCGAATGCGCCGAATGCGCCGTGGGATTCGCGCGGCGCATTCTCGTTCAAACCAGCATCGGCGTCGGCCGGCTTAGCCGCCCGACTCTGCGCACCTTGCTGACGCTTGGAGATCAAATAGATCGCCAGCACCACCGCCGCGCCAAGCAACGCCAAGATAATTTGCAGATTCTGCGTCACGCCATCACCACCACGATTGCTCCGCCACGGTCGCCATGATCGCGCCGCTATTGCGCCGCCATCTCCACCGCTTGCTCGACATCCACCGACACCAGCCGCGACACGCCGGGCTCGCCCATGGTAACACCGACCAGCACGTCCGCCGCCTCCATCGTGATCTTGTTGTGCGTGATCACGATCATCTGGCTGACCTTGACCAGGTTCTTCAGCGTATCGCAATAGCGCTCGACATTGGCGTCGTCGAGCGGCGCATCGACCTCGTCGAGCATGCAGAACGGCGCCGGATGAAGTTTGAACAACGCGAACAACAACGCCACCGCGGTCAGCGCCTTCTCGCCGCCGGAGAGCAGATGGATGTGGCTGTTGCGCTTGCCCGGCGGACGCGCCATCACCACCACGCCGGCGGTTAGGAAATCGTCGTCGGTCAGTTGCAGACTCGCCTGCCCGCCGCCGAACAACTTCGGGAAGAACTCCTTGAAGCCGTCGTTCAGACGCTCGAAGGTCTCCTTGAATCGCGCGCGCGTCTCGCGATCGATCTTGCGGATGACATCGCGCAGCGTCTCCAACGCCTCGGTCAAGTCGGCGTGCTGGCGGTCGAGATATTCCTTGCGCTCGCTCTCCTCGTCGAACTCCTCGATCGCGACCAGATTGACCGGACCGATGCGGCTGATCTTGCGCGCCAACTCCTCGCCGCGCTGCTGCAACGACTCAATGCCGGCGTCCGGCGGCAGTTGCGCCAGCAACGCTTGCGAGTCGTGGTCGTCGGTCTCGATCTGCTCGGCGACGGTGTCGCGGCGCACCGCGATCTCTTGGCGGTCGAGGCGATGTTGCGCCAACTCCTCGCGCGCCGCGGCGACCGCATCGACGCGCGCGGCGCGTTGTTGATCGCTGTCGACAATGCGGTTGTCGAAGTCGGCCATCGCGTCGCTCGCCGCGCCGAGACGCTGCTCGACTTCGGCGCGGCGGGTCAGCATGTCCTGCAGTTGCGCCTGCAACTGCGCCACCGAATCCTGCGTCTGCGGCGCGTCGCCGATCTGCGCCAAGTGCGCGTTGTCCGCTTCCAACTGCGCCTCCAAACGAGCGATGCCGTCGGCGATGGACGCGCTCTCGGCCTCCAGCCGCTGCTGATGCAGCGCGCGTTGATGGGCTTGATCGCTCGCTTGCCCGAGTTCGCCGCGACGCTCGGCGACCGCGGCTTGGCGTTCGTCCTTTTGCCGCAGCAACGCATCGCGCCGCGACTCCAACGCGCCGCGCTGGTCGGTGGCGCGTTGCAGCAACGCCTGCGCCTTGGCGATTTCGTCTTGATCGGTCTGCGCGTGCGCGCCGAGGTTGCCGAGTTCCTCGACCAACGCGGCGATGCGCTGCTCGACTTCGAGTCCGCGCGATTCTTCGCGCCCGAGTTTGGCGTGCATCTCGGTCTGCGACTGGCGCAACGTCTCCAATGCCGCGCGCTCGTTGCCCGCGACGTCGCGCCGCGCCGCGAGGTCGTGCTCGGACTGCGCGATGCCAGCGTCAACCTGCGCGCCTTGCGCGGTCAGTTCGCCGACTCGATCGTGCAACTGCTTGATCTCCTCTTCGCGCACCAGCACGCCGGTCTCGAGTTGGCTTTGGCTGGCAAAACTCAGCCAGTTCGCGCCGACCAACGCGCCGTCGCGGGTGACCGCGCATTCGCCCGCGCCGAGCGATGCGCGCATCGCCAACGCATCGTCCAACGATTCGGCGAGATACACGCGGTCGAGGAAGCCGGACAAGTCGCTGGCGCCGGCATCCACCTTGTCGATCAGTCGCGCGCGCGATGTTGGCGCGGACGATTGATGCGCCGGCGCATCGGCGATCAAGGCGAAGGCGCAGTCGGGGCGGTCGGCGAACGCGTCGTGCGGCAGTTGCGCCACGCACAGCGCGCCGAGGCGGGCGCCGAGCAATCTGTCGGCGGCGCGCTCCCAGCCTTCGGCGACGCGGATGCACGCGGCGAGTTTGGGCGCATCGTCGAAGCCGTTGGCGGCGAGCCAGTCCTGCAACGCTTGATCGTCGCCCGCCAACGCCGCCGACTGAATTTGGCGCAGCGAGTCCAAGCGCGAGGACGCCTCGTGCTGGCGCGCTTGCAGCGACGCGCTTTCATCACGCTGCGCCTGCGCCGCCTGCTGCGCGGCGTGGATCGCCTCCTCGCTTTGCTGTAACGCGCGCGCGGCGTGCTCGCAGGCATCGTCGTGACGCTGCACTTCGGCGCGCAGCGAAGCGATGTCGAGCGCCGCGATCATCTCCCGCGCCGCCGCCAGTTCCGCCTCGAACCGCGCGGCGCGCTCGGTCGTGCGCTCGAGATGCTGCTGCAACTGCGCGATGCGCGACTGCTGCACCTCCTGCTGGCGCGCCGGCGTCTGCGACTGCTCGGTGAACGCTTGCCATTCGCCCTGCCATCGTTCGAGCGCGCGCTCGGCTTCGGCCATGCGCTGCTCGGCGAGACCGCGTTGCTCGGCGAGTTGTTCGATCTCGGGCGCGACCGCGCGCGCTTCGTCCTGCAGTTGCGCCAGCCGCGTTTGATCGTCGCGCAGTTGCCGTTGTTGTTGCGCGCGTCCCGACTGCAATCTCGCAATCTCCTCGCCCTCGCGCTGCTTGGTCTCGGCGCGGTGCTCGATGCGCTGCTCGACGCCGGCGATCTCGGCGCCGAGGTTGTAGTATTCCTGCTGCACGCGGCCGTGGCGCGCCTGCGCCTCGCCGTGCGAACTGCGCAGTCGCTCGATCTCCGCCTCGCTCTCGCGCTGTTCGGCGAGCGCGGCGTCGAGGCGGTTCTGGCATTGCGCCAAACTGCGCTCCTGCTGCGCCAGATTGTCGTTCATCGCCTGCAACTTCAGCGCCAGCAACTGGCCGCCGACCAAGCGCTCCTCGTCCTTGTGCGCGCGATAGCGCTTCGCCGCGCTCGCTTGGCGCTGCAGGCGGCGCAGTTGCTTGTCGAGTTCGTCGCGGATGTCGGCGACGCGGGCGAGGTTCTCGCGCGTGTGGCCGATGCGCGTCTCGGTCTCGCGCCGGCGGTCTTTGTACTTGGAAGTGCCGGCCGCCTCTTCGACGAACAGGCGCAAGTCCTCCGGGCGCGCTTCGATGATGCGGCTGACCATGCCCTGCTCGATGATGGAATACGAGCGCGGGCCGAGGCCGGTGCCGCGGAACAAGTCGAGCACGTCCTTGCGGCGGGTCTTGATGCGGTTGATGAAGTAGTTGGAGTGGCCGTCGCGACTTAATGTGCGCTTGACCGAGATCTCGGCGAACTGCGCGAAGTTGCCGCCGGCGGCGCCGTCGCTGTTGTCGAACAGCAACTCGACCGAAGCCTTGCCGACCGGCTTGCGCGAGGCCGATCCGTTGAAGATCACGTCGGACATGCTGTCGCCGCGCAGCATCTTCGCCGACGCCTCGCCCATCACCCAGCGCACCGCGTCGATCACGTTCGACTTGCCGCAGCCATTCGGCCCGACCACCGCCACCAAGTCCGCCGGCATGCGGATGTCGGTGGGATCAACGAAGGATTTGAAGCCGGATACTTGGAGTTTCTTCAGCCGCATTGCTGGCAATGGCCGTCAAATAATATTCCGCTAAACAAAGGGTTATGAAGATAAAGTCATTTGATTTGTGAATAAAAACGAAGCGCGCGCCGCGGCGGACATCGGCGGCGATTATACCTTCGCGGCGAGTTTTTCGCGAGCATGGTGGTTTGCTGGCGCGCGCTCGCACATTCACTCACCAAAATTATGCTATCTTCCGCCCCCACCAACTCGGAGACCACCCGCATGATCACCGCAACCTTGTTCCCCCCCCCCGATTTTTAAGTAGCCGCACCCCACGCGCGACCTGCGCCGTCGCGTTTTGGTTCGCCGTCCTCCTCGCCGCACCCAACATCGCCTTCGCGCAAATCGTGCCAGACAGTTGCCCGACCGCCGACGATGGGCAGGAGACGGTATGCAATCTCGGCGAAATCGGCAGCGGCTTATCAATCGCCGGCCATGTCTCAAGTGAATCCATCACCGGCGCCATCCAACCCGCCGCATCCTTCACCACCGGCTCCGCCGCCAACGGATACTCCCTGCGCGAAGCGCGCATAGAGTTCTCCGGCTCCGATGGCGCCCCGGGCGATCTGCGCGTCGCGATCCACCAGCGCGCGAGCGGCGGCGGTCCCGGCACGGAACTCGACACGCTCGCCGGCGACAACCCGAACGATAACGAAACATTCGCTTTCACCACCAGCGGAATCCCGCTCGCCGCCGACACCGAATATTTCATCGTGCTGAGCGCGCCCGCGACCAGCGGCAACAATTTCTACAGCCCCATCGCGGTCCAAACAGTGGGACAAACCGGCTCCGACGGCTGGTCAATCGGCGACCAGTCGTATTTCAAACGCAACGAAGCCGCTTTCGCGCAGGACACCTCGCCCTTCATCCTCTCCTTCGCCCTGATCGCCGACGTCACCCCGCTGCCCGCACCAAGCGCGCCGAGCGCGCCGACCGGCGTGACCGCGACCGGCGGCGACGGCGAGATCGTCGTGAGTTGGGTCGCACCGACCGGCACCACGCCGGACGGCTACGAAGTGTGCGTGTTGGAGAACGCGCCGACGCCGACGTTCGACGATAGCAACTGCGCCAGCGACGGCGACAACGTCACCGCCGTCACCGGCGGCGCAACGCTGACCGCGACCGTCGCCGACTTGACCAACGACACCGAATACGCCATCGCCGTCCGCTCGACGCACACCATCGCCGACGACAGCGCATGGACAACGCCGCCGACGACGGCAACGCCAATGGCGACGCCGATGGCAAGTTCGGACGCAACGCTGAGCGATCTTTCGTTGAGCGGCGTGACGCTCGAGCCAACATTCGACGCGGACACGACTGACTACACCGCGACCGTCGGCAACGATGTGGACAGCACCACGATCACCGCAACCGCGACCGACACCGCGGGCGCGACCATCGCCTACGACACCCCGGACGACACCGACGGAACCACCGACGACGCCGATGTGGAACTCATCGAAGGCGCAAACACCATCACCGTGACCGTCACCGCCGCGGACGCCACGACGAACGACTACACCATCACCGTGACGCGCGAAACGCCGGACGCGCCGACGACGACTGCGCCGGAAACACTGACTCCCGAAGTAACCGCGGCGGCCGAGATGGCGGTCGAGGAGTCTTTGCCAGTGGTCGCCGCGGCGATCGCGGGCAACGTCGCCGGCGCGATTTCCAATCGCATCGGCGCGGTCAACGCCGGCGTCGGCGGGAACAACAATCTCAACACCGCTTCGCTGACTGCGTCGTTCGCAACACAAACCGCGACGGCGATGGCGAACGGCGCGGAGTTTGAAAGCGTCGTCGGCGACGGCGTCAAGCGACTCTTGGACGGCAAGACACATTCGCTCGCGCTGTCCGGCGACAGCGGCGTAAGCGACGGAGCAGGCGTGTGGGTCGGCGGCGCGTATCAAAGCCTCGGCGGCGAAGACGGGACGCTCGATTGGGACGGCGATTTATACAGCGTGCAAATCGGCGCCGACGCGCGTCTCAATAACGGAACCATCGCCGGCGCGGCGGTGTCGCGGAGCGAGGGCGAATGGGATTATGAAAATGTCGATGTCGACGGCAAGCCAGTCGAAGGCACGATCGAACTATCAACCACCAGCGTGCATCCGTATCTCGCGTGGCGACGCGCAAGCGGCATGAACATATGGGCGAGCGTCGGCTACGGCGAAGGCGATTTGGAAAACCGCGAGACGACAAACGGCGCGCAAGCGTCGGGCGATGTGGAATTGCGAAGCGCATCGCTCGGCATCGCCAGCGGCGACCTCGCGGTCGACGACGCAAGCACGATGCGCTTGAAATTCGACGCGCAAGTCGCGAACACGGAGGTTGATTACGACGACGCGACGACCGACTTGGATGTCGCCTCGCGCCGCGTGCGCGTCGGCATGGAGTTCGGCGGCGGCGGCAACACGCGCCGCGCGCTCGAGTTCGGCGCGCGATACGACGGCGGCGACGCGCGCTCCGGCGGCGGCATCGAACTCGGCGGACATTGGGCGCACGACAACGGTGACGGGATGAGCGCGTCGCTCAACGCGCGCGCGTTGCTGGCGCACGGCGGGGAGCACGACGAATGGGGCGTGAGCGGGACATTGCGTTATGCGCCGGGCGCGGACGGCCAGGGATTGTCGTGGCGCGTCGAGCCGGGCTGGGGCGTGACGCAAAGCGGCGTCGATCGCCTATGGACCGAAAGCGCGGCGGAGTTGGCGGCGTCGGATGAGTCCGACGAGTCATTCACCTCAATCGCAAGAATGGACAGCGAAATCGCATACGGCTTCAACTTCGGCGAAGGCATGCTGACACCGTACACTGGCTTGCGCTTGTCCGACGGCAGTCGCGACTATCGCCTCGGCGGGCGATACAAGTTAATCACCTTGCCGCTGGAGATGAGCGTGGAGGCGTATCGCAAGCAACGCGACGCCACCGAGAACGGCGTCTTGTTCAAAACCGGGATGAGTTGGTGATTGCGAGCACGCCCGTAAACGCAAAGTGAGCGCGCCCTTCGGCTTGCCTCACTCGCGCTCGCGAGTGTGGATTGCTCGTATCGTCCCTGATACTCGCCCTGCGGGCTCGCTTGCGCTCGCGAAAAATCGCTCCGGGCGATTTTTTCCCGCTCAACAGACTGCGGGAATGACGGCAGGGGGGCAGGAATGGCAGCGGGTTTTCGCGAGCGTAAGCGGGCCCGTGGAGCGCGTATCAGTCCTTGGTCGTGCCGGTCCGATGCTGCTGGCTGATCAACAGCATCACCGACGATAAAATAATCGCGATGGCGATATAGCCGTTGGCTGAAATGAATTCGCCGCCCAGCGACAACCCGATGAGGATGGCGACGACCGGATTGACGTAGGCATACGAGCCGAGCAAGACCGGGCTGATGTTTTGGTTGCAGAGGTAGATGTAGGATGAGAACGCGAGCAAGGAGCCGAAAATGATCAGATAGACGACTGAAAAAAGCGCGGGCGGATTCAGCCGAAAGTAAAATTCATTCGGCGAAAGCAAGAACAACAATAGGAACGAGACGGACGCGAAGAACATTTGCAGGCAGGACGACACGATGGCGTCGAGCGGGCGGCGGGCGGCGACGCGTTTTTGGAGCAAACTGCCGAGGCTCCACGACAACGGCGCGATCAGGCACAACACGATGACGAACAAACTATGTCCTTTGATTTCATAATAATGCAGCATGACGACACCGACGAAGCCGACCGCCAGCAGCAGCGCCTCGATTGTCGACACCCGTTTGCGGTTGATCAAGAAGTCCAACACCAACAGCCAAATGGGAACGGTGGCGATGACGATCGCGGCGAGCGCGGAGGAGATCCATTTCTCGGCGAAAGCGACCGCGCCCAAGCCGCCGAGAAGTAGCAGGTTTCCGACCGCGAACTCCGAGAAATAGGCACCGGCGCTTTTCGGGAATCGAATGTCCTTGAGCAGGCAGAAAAACCGGATGATCAACGCCGCGATAAAAAATCGCGCCGCCAGCATCAACAGCGGCGGCATCGCTTCGATGGAGAGTTTTATCGCGTAGTAAGTGGAGCCCCAGATTAGATAAACCGACAATAGGTTCAGCGCTAATATTCGGTTCATCACCGCCTTGCCTCGCGCGCGGGTTTGGTTTTACTCGACTTGCCGCAGCCGTTCGGATCGACCACCGTCATCAAGTCCGCCAGTATGCGGATGTCGGTGGGTTCAACGGAGGATTTGAAGGCGCGTACTTGGAGTTTCTTCAGCTGCATTGCTGGCGATGGCCGTCAAATAATATTTCAGAGAAACAAGGGGTTATAGGGATAATGTTATTTGATTTGTGGATAAAAGCGACGCGCTCGCCGCGACTAGCGCCGACGGCGATTATACTTTCGCGGCGGGTTTTTCGCGAGTATAGATAACGCCCCGCGGGATACGCCCACGCCCCGCCATCATTCCGGCTTGGATGCCGGAAAAAAACGCTCGGAGCGTTTTTTCGCGAGCGTAAGCGAGTCCGTAGGGCGCGTATCAGGGTGATGCGCGCAATGACAGCGACGGCTACAACTCCGGTCCCATATGCCCGATGCCCTCCGGCTCCTTCTCGCCTTTGGCGATTAGCGGCACCCATTTGACTTTTTTGATTTCCCATTCGCCGTTGTCGCGGTTGTATTTGGAGTTGACGAAGCATTTCCATTCCTCGTCGTTGATGTCGCGGTAGTCGGCGCGGTAGTAGTAGCCGGGATAGCGCGACTCGCGGCGGAACTGGATGTGCTTCATGTGCGCTTCGGCGGCGATGATGCGGTGGTAGTTCTCCCACGCGCGCAGCAGTTCGTGCAAGTCCTTGGCGCGCATCTTCAGCGAATCCTCCTTCAGCATCTTCATCTTGCGCTCGGCGCCCTCGAGCATCGCCTCGTTGGTCTGATACCAAGTGGAGACGCCGGCGACGTACTCGTCCATGATCTTCTGTAGGCGGAACTGCAGCATCTTCGGGGTGATGTAATGCGGGTTGATGTCGATCGCGGTGGTGTAGTCCTTGTGCTCGAGGAAGGTGCGCACCGGGCGATAGATCTCCTCGACCAAGTCCTCGACGCTGTTCGCCAACTCGGGCTTCAGGTCGGGATTGTCGCGGCAATACTGCACCATGCTCTTGGCGGCGATGCGCCCTTCGGTGAACGAGCCGGACGAGAACTTGTGCCCCGACGCGCCGACGCCGTCGCCGGCGGTGAACAGGCCGCCGACCGTGGTCATGCGGTTGTAGCCCCAGTGATAGTGATCCGGCGCGCCCGGCAAGTCGTCGGGGCCGGAGCACCACAGCCCGGCGCAGCCGGCGTGCGAGCCGAGCAGATACGGCTCGGTCGGCATCAACTCCGACATCTGCTTGTCCGGCTCGATGTTCTCGCCGGCCCACACGCCGCATTGGCCGATGGTCATGTCGAGGAAGTCCTCCCACGCCTCGGCCTCGAGATGCTTGATCTCCTTCGGCGTCATGCTCTCGGCGAGTTTCGCCATCGCCGTCGGCGTGTCCATGAAGATCGGTCCGCGCCCCTCCTTCATCTCCAACATCATCAAGTGATTGCGCAGACAAGTGCCCATGGCAAAACCGACCGCGTATTTGTCGTAGCCATTTTCCGCCAACAACGGATAGTTCTTCTCTTGATAATCTTCGCCCATCGCGTTCATCGCCTTCGCTTTGAACAACAAAAACCACGCGCCGACCGGACCATAACCATCTTTGAATCGCGCCGGCACGAAGCGGTTTTCCATCAACGTTAACTCGGCACCGCACTCGGCCGCCATCGCGTAAGTCGAGCCGGCGTTCCACACCGGATACCACGCCCGCCCGGTACCCTCGCCGACCGAGCGCGGGCGGAACACGTTGACCGCGCCGCCGCAAGCGAGCAGGCAGGTCTTGAACTTGTAGATGTGGATCTTGTTGTCGCGCACCGAGAAGCCGGCGGCGCCGGCGACGCGGGTCGGGTCGTTCTTGTCGGTCATCAGGCGCACGATGAACACGCGCTCGCGGATGTTCTCCGCGCCGAGCGCCTTCTTCGCCGCCTCGGCGACGATCCACTTATACGACTCGCCGTTGATCATGATCTGCCATCGTCCCGAGCGCACCGGCTTGCCGCCGTCGCGCAACTTCTTGCCCTCGTCGCCCTTCTGCTTCCAGATCGGCAGCCCCCAGTCCTCGAAGTTATGCACCGAATCATCCACATGCCGGCCGGTGTCGTACACCAAGTCCTCGCGCGTGATGCCCATCAAGTCGCCGCGCACATAGCGCACATACTCCGCCGGATCGTTCTCGCCCATATAGGTGTTGATCGCCGACAAGCCCTGCGCCACCGCGCCGGAGCGATCCATCGCCGCCTTGTCCACCAACTTGATGTTGAGCCCGCTGTCCTTCGCCCACTTCATAATCTCGAACGCCGCGCCGCAACACGCCATGCCGCCGCCGATCAGCAGGATGTCAATCTCCTCCTCGACCACTTCCGGGTTGGTGAAATCATAGTCGGTCATATTCGCCACCAATGATGCTGTGCAGGTTGATCGTCGTTCGCCGCGCGCCGAATCACTTCGCCAGAAACTGGCTCATGTCGCAGTCGTGCATGCCGTCGGTGAACAATTTCGCGTGATTGGCGAGGTCGTTCGAGTCGGCGTCGGGCTTGCCGCCGAACGGGTCGGCCGAGCCTTCCGGCGTGGTGCGGATCGGGAACTTGAATCGTTTCACGTTGCCGTTGCGGAACTTGATCGTCCACAGGATCGACTCGCTGCCGCGCAACGGTTGCACCGATGCACCGAGCGGCACGACGTCGGCGTAGTGACGACATTCGATCGCTTGCTGCGGACAAATTTTGACGCACGAATAACACTCCCAGCATTGCTCCGGCTCTTGGTTGTACGCCTTCATCGCATGCCCGGTGTCGGCGCCGTCCTGATCGAGTTTCATCAAGTCGTGGGGGCAGATATAGACGCAGGCGGTCTTGTCCTGCCCTTTGCAGCCATCGCATTTGTCGGTTCGCACATAAGTCGGCATCGTCGTGTCCTCGTCGAGGTTGGTGGGGTCGGGCGGTCGCAGTCGGCGATCGTCGTTGGTCGTCGGCGATCTTCGTCGTCGGTCGTCGTCAGTCGTCGGCGATCGGCGTCGGCGTGAGCGCCGCCGTCATCGAATCATGCGCCGAGTGTAGCCGCTCGCGCGGCGAAATGGCATTAGATTTGCGCGGCGGGCATAAACGCAGTTTATTCCCGCGCCGCGCGCAGCCACAGATACAGCCCGAGCGCGATCATCGGCGCGCTCAGCACCTGCCCCATCGTCAGCCAGTCGAGCGCGACCGCGCCCAGATGCGCGTCCGGCTCGCGGAAGAACTCGACCGCGAAACGCAATGCGCCATAGCCGAGCAGGAACACGCCGGTCACCCGACCGAGCGCGCGGCGGCGGGCGGAATAGATCCACACGATCGCGAACAACGCCACGCCCTCCAATGCGAACTCATACAGTTGCGACGGATGGCGCGGCGCGTCCGGCATGGCGTGGAACCACATCGCCCACGGCGCGTCCGACACGCGTCCCCACAACTCTTGGTTGATGAAGTTGCCGAGGCGACCGAAGCCGAGTCCGGGGATGCACAGCGGCGCGAGGAAGTCGCCGACTTCGAGCACGCGCCGCCGCGTGCGACGCGCATACCACGCCGCCGCCGCCGCCGCGCCGAGCAAGCCGCCGTGGAACGACATCCCGCCGTCCCAGATCGCCAGCGTCTGCAGCGGGTTGGCGAAATAGAACAGCGGGTTGTAGAACAACGCGTAGCCGAGCCGCCCGCCGAGCACCGCGCCGAGCGCGATATAGAACACTAGGTCGAATATCTCGTCGGCGTCCCAGCCGGAGTTCGCGCGGCGCGCGCGATGCCGCCCGAGCAGCCCGCCGGCGGCGAAGCCGGCGAGATACATCAGCCCATACCAATGCACCGCCAGCGGACCGAGCGAAACCGCGATGGGATCGAAATTAGGATGTACAATCACCGATCAAACTTAAACTTAATTAACAACTTAACGCGCAACAATCGCGCCGAACAATGTAGCACATGAGCAACCAACTTATCACCGAGACCAGTCCCTATCTTTTGCAGCACGCCGACAATCCGGTGGACTGGCATCCGTGGGGCGCCGACGCGCTGCGCCGCGCGCGCGACGCCGACAAGCCGATCCTGCTGTCGATCGGCTATGCGGCGTGCCACTGGTGCCATGTGATGGAGCGCGAGAGTTTCGAGGACGCCGCGATCGCCGCGCGCATGAACGAGTTGTTCGTGTGTATTAAGGTTGATCGCGAGGAGCGTCCCGATCTCGACCGCATCTATCAAACCGCGCATCAAATGTTGGCGCAGCGTCCCGGCGGATGGCCGTTGACCGTAGCGCTGACGCCCGACGGCAACGCGCCGTTTTTCGCCGGCACCTACTTCCCGCCGCAGCCGCGCATGGGCATGCCCGGCTTCGGTGAAGTGCTCGACAAAGTCGCCGCGCATTACCGCCGCCACCGCGCGCAGATGGACGCGCACGACCGCTCGTTCGAACAAGCGATGGCGCAACTCAATCCGACGCCGCTGAACCTCGACGCCGACGCCGCGCTGCCGCAGATCGCGCCGACGCTGGCGCACGCGGCGGCGGAACTCGCCACCCAGTTCGACCCCGAACACGGCGGCTTCGGCAACGCGCCGAAGTTCCCGCATCCGACTCAACTCGAACTGTTGTTGCGTCATTCGCATCGTGCGCGCGGTGATGGTGACGGTGACGACAACGCCAAACGCAGCGCGCAAATGTTCCACCTGACTCTGCGACGGATGGCTGAAGGCGGGTTGTTCGATCAACTCGGCGGCGGCTTCTATCGCTACTCGGTGGACCGCCGCTGGGCGATTCCGCACTTCGAGAAAATGTTGTACGACAACGCGCAACTGCTCGCGCTATACAGCGACGCGTTGCGTTGCGCCGACCACTCGCGCGACCGCGACTTCTATCGCAACATCGTCGAGCGCACCGCGGCGTGGACGATGAGCGAAATGCAACAAGCGCACGGCGGCTACGCCTCGACTTTGGACGCCGACTCCGAAGGCGTCGAAGGGCAATACTATGTGTGGAGCGAAACCGACTTGCGCGCGTTGCTGCGACCGGCGGAGTATGCCGCGGTCGAGCAATTCTACGGCTTGGTCGGCGAGCCGAACTTCGACGGCAACTGGCATTTCGCGATCCGCGCCGACACCGCCGCCGAACTCGCCGGCGGTCGCGACAACGCCGAGTTGCAGTCCGCACACGCAACCTTGTTAGCGGCGCGCGCGCAACGCATCCGACCGGCGCTCGACGACAAAATCCTGACCGCGTGGAACGGCATGATGATCAAAGGCATGGCGCGCGCTTCGATCGCGCTTGCGCGCGACGACTTCGCGACCTCGGCGCAACACGCGCTCGACTTCATCCGCGCCGAATTGTGGCGCGACGACCGCTTGCGCGTCACCAGCCGCGGCGGCGAAGCGAAGTTGAACGGCTATCTCGACGACTACGCATTCCTCGCCGAAGGCATCGTCGAGTTGCTGCAAGCGAAATGGCGCGAGCGCGACCTCGCCTTCGCCGTCGCCATCTGCGACGCCATGCTCGCGCACTTCGAAGACCGCGATCACGGCGGCTTCTTCTTCACCTCGCACGACCACGAAAAACTCCTGCACCGCCCCAAGCCCGGCGCCGACGACGCGATTCCATCCGGCAACGGCGCCGCCGCCCGCGCGCTATGCAAACTCGGCCACCTGCTCGGCGAACCGCGCTACCTGCAAAGCGCCGAGCGCACCTTAACTTTGTTCGCCGACGCGTTGCGCAAGACGCCGTCCTATCACGGCTCGTTATGCATCGCGCTGCACGCGCGCGCACCCGCCAACCAAACCGTCATCATCCGCGGACCCGCCACCGACTTCGCCAAGTGGCAAACCGCCTGTCGCCAAACTTACCGCGCCGAAACCGCCATCTTCGCCATCCCCAACACCGCCACCAATTTACCGCCGGCATTAGCACAACGCAAAGCCAACAAGCGCACGGTCGCGTATGTATGCGAAGGAACGAAGTGTTCGGCGGTGATTGAGAATGCCGGCGAACTGGCGGCGCTACTAACTCGGCGAGACGCTTCCTGCCGAACTGGCGGTGCTGACACAGCTAGCGGTGCCGATGGTTGTGCAGATGCTGCCTGTGGTGGAAAGGGAGCCGGCGCAACCGACGGTTGACGCCGAGCCTACTTTCATGCCGGCGGCATTCACCATGCTCAGCGCGTTATGGTCGAGGTAGAAACCTTGATCATCGACTTTGTTGATCGGAATGTAGAAAGTCGATTCAGTGGACAGCACGACTTTGACAACGACTTCCTGCGGGATGTTCTTGACCACGTCCGCCAAGCCGATCTCGGTCAGCAGTTCGCGCGTGGTTTGATTGTCCGCGCTCGCCAAGCGAGTTTGCATGCTTTGATCGTTCGCGAGCAAGGTTCCGGCGACGAGCACCCGCTTGTTCGCTTCGACTAATTCGGATTCAGATTCAAATTGCATAGCCATTGAT
>JBPCXC010000258.1:0-5436 GCA_051008875.1 bacterium | reverse complement strand
GGTCAGGGCGATCGGGCGGAGGAAGCGGCAACCGCTTTCGACCGCGAACGGCACCACGCGGTCGTCGCTCCAGTCGGTGCCGATGGCGGTCAGGTAGTCGACCACGACGCATTCGATGAAGCGGTAGTACTGCACGTTGTTCAAATGCCGCAGCATGTCGAAGTCGGCCCAGCGAACGGCGAGT
This sequence comes from bacterium, assembly GCA_051008875.1. GTDB lineage: Bacteria > Pseudomonadota > Gammaproteobacteria > Arenicellales > Poriferihabitantaceae > JAHRAW01. The sequence goes on along the minus strand of JBPCXC010000258.1, from coordinate 5,252 downwards.
TGGCGCAGGTGCGGGAAGTCTTCGCGTCGCGGCAAATCGGACTCGGCGGACGGCGAATCGGCGCTCGGTTGCTCGACGCTCGGCGACTCGGATTCGGCGTTCGACGACTCAGCGTTCGACGACTCGACGCTCGGCGACTCAGCGCTCGGTTGTTCGGCGGTCATTGCGAACTCGGCGCGCGCTTATGTTTATCGCAACGCGATTCGCCGCTCACAAGAACGCGATCACGCAGGCTAGTCCGACGCTGCCGAGGACGATAGTGTACGGCAGCGCCATCCATACCATGGTGCCGTAGGAGAGGCGGATCAGCGGCGCCAGCGAGGAGGTCAGGAGGAACAGGAAGGCGGCTTGGCCGTTGGGGGTGGCGACGCTCGGCAGGTTGGTGCCGGTGTTGATGGCGATGGCGAGTTTGTCGAAGTGCGCGCGATCGATCGCGCCGGCGTCGAACGCGTCGCGGATTTGGTTGATGTACACCGTGGCGACGAACACGTTGTCGCTGATCATCGACAGCACGCCGTTGGCGATGAAGAAGATCGCCGGCTGCGACGGCTGCGGCATCGCCAGCGCGCTGTGGATGATCGGCGAGAACAGATGCGCCTCTTCGATCATCGCGACGATGACGAAGAACACGGTCAGCAGCGCGGTGAACGGCAGCGCCTCTTCGAACGCGCGGCCGATTTGATGCTCTTCGACGATGCCGGTGAGCGCGGTCTGCAGCACGATGATGGCGAGTCCGATCAAGCCGACCGGCGCCAAGTGGAACGCAAGCGCGATGATCAAGAACACGCCGGCGACCGCCTGCACCTTGATGTCGTACATCTCCGCCGGCGTGCGCGTGCGGTCTTGCTCGGCGGAATACTCCTCGAGGATGGTGCGCACGTCGGGCGGCAACTCCTCGCCGAAGTCGAACCAGCGCCATCGCTCCAGCGCGTAGCAGGTGATCAGCCCGCACACCAGCGTCGGCATCGTGATCGGCGCCATGCGCCAGAAGAACTCGATGAACTCCCATTCCATCCGCGCCGCGATCAAGAGATTCTGCGGCTCGCCGACCAGCGTGCACACGCCGCCGAGCGCGGTGCCGACCGCGCCGTGCATGACCAGGCTGCGCAGGAACTTGCGGAACTGGGCGAGCGTTTCGCCGCCGAGTTCGTCGTGGTCGGGGACGCCGCTGTGGTCGTAGTCGCGGCCGGCGACGTCGGAGTGGATGCGGTGATAGACGCCGTAGAATCCGACCGCGACGCTGATCAGCACCGCGGTCACGGTGAGCGCGTCGAGGAAGGCGGACAGGATCGCGGCGAGAAAGCAGAACAGCAGCGACAACGATGTCTTCGAGCGGATGCGCACGAACACCTTGCTGAAGATGTACATCAGCAGCGGCTTCATGAAGTAGATGCCGGCGACCATGAACACCAGCAGCAGGATGACCTCGAGGTTGGACTCGACTTCGCGGTAGATGGTGTCGGGCGCGGCCATGCCGAGCAGCACGATCTCGAGCGCGATCAAGCCGCCGGCTTGCAGCGGATAGCACTTCAGCGCCATCGCCAGGGTGAAGATGAACTCGCCGATCACCACCCAGCCGGTGACGAACGGTCCGAAGACCAGTAGCAGCAGCGGGTTGAGCAGCAAGAAAGCGATGATGGTTTTTTTATACCAAGCGGCGCTGTTGCCGAGGAATCTGTGGCCGGCGAGGCTCAAGGTGGTCGGTCGCATGCGGATGATCCTAGATGGCGGGGGATGGGTTCGGCGGCGTCAGCACGGTCACTGCGGTCACCGCGGCGGCGCCGCGACGATGTTGTGCGCCGGTCCGTACGGGAAGCCGGTGATGTTGCGATGGCCGTCCTCGGTCAGCACCAGGATGTCGTGCTCGCGATAGCCGCCGGCGCCGGGCAAGCCTTCGGGGATGACGATCATCGGCTCCATGGTCACCACCATGCCCGGCGCGAGCACGGTGTCGACGTCCTCGCGCAACTCCAGCCCGGCTTCGCGTCCGTAGTAGTGGCACATCACGCCGCAGGAATGTCCGTAGCCGAACGCGCGGCGCTCGAGCAAGCCGTGCTCGGCGTAGATTTGGTTCAGTTCGCGCGCGATGTCGCAGCAGCGCGCGCCGGGTCGGATCAACGCCTTGCCGGCGTCGTGCACGCGGCAGTTGATCTCCCATAGTCGCAGATGCTCGTCGCTGGCGAAGTCGCAGAACAAGGTGCGCTCGAGCGCGACGTAATAGCCCGCCACCATCGGGAAGCAGTTCAGGCTGAGGATGTCGCCGCGCTCGATGCGGCGCGAAGTCAGCGGGTTGTGCGCGCCGTCGGTGTTGACGCCGGACTGCAGCCAAGTCCAAGTGTCCATCAACTCGGCGTGTTGCCAAGTCGCGGCGATCTCGCGCACCATCGCGGCGGTGGCGTGCAGCGCGACCTCGTGCTCGGCGACGCCGGGCGCGATCGCCTCGACGCACGCCGCGCCGCCGAGATCGGCGACCGCCGCCATGCGGGTGAGATGCGCGATCTCCTCGTCCGACTTGATCATGCGCTGGCGCATGCACGCCGGCGCGAGGTCGACGATGCGGCTGTTCGGCAGCGCGTCGCCGAGCCTCTCTAGGTCTTGCGCGCTCAAATGATCGAACTCGACGCCGAGCGTCTGCCCGTCGGCGATCAACTCCTGCACCGCGCGGAAGTAGTTGTCGCGCCGCCAGTCGGTGTAGATCAGATTGTCGCCGCAAGTGCGCCGCTGCGGCTGGCCGCCGTCGATGTTCGCCGAGATCGAGGTCTGCGAGTCGAAGTCCACCACCAAGCCGTAGCGCCGCCCGAACGCGCAGTACAGGAAGTCGGCGTAGTAGTTGATGCTGTGGATCGAAGTGAACAACGCGACATCGATTCGCTCGCGCTCCATCGCGCCGCGCAAAACGGCGAGCCGACCGTCCATCTCGTCCTCCGAGAAGGTCGCACGCGCCTTGTCGCCGTTGGGAAAAGTCAGCAAGTCGGGCAAGTCGGTGTCGGTCGTGTCGCTTGTGTCGCTCGCGTCGGTCGTGTTGCTCATGTTGTTCATGTCGTGCGTGTCGCTTGCGTCGCTCATGTCGTTCGTGTTGCTCATGTCGCTCGCGTCGCTCATGTTGTATATGTTTTTTATGTCGCTTATGTCTCAGGAATCGCTTCCGTCGGGAGTCGCTTATGCCGCTTATGTCAGGATTCGCTTCTGTCGCTTCTGTTGCTTCTGTTAGGAGTCGCGTATGTCGCGGCGTTGGCTCAATCGCGCATCGGCGCATCGGCGCGAATCGACATCGGACGACCGCATCGGCATCGGCATCGGCATCGACATCGCGCATCGCGCATCGGCGCGCAGTATATATCCTACACCCGCGGTCGGATACAATCGCCGCGGCGATTATACTCCCGACCGATGCCATCCCCGACCGCCAATGACCGCCGCCGCCGCATGACCGCCGTCATCGACCTGCGCAGCGACACCGTGACCGCGCCGTGCGACTCCATGCGCGCGGCGATGGCGCGCGCCGCGGTCGGCGACGACGTCTATGGCGAAGACCCGACCGTGCTGCGCCTCGAGCGCAAACTGGCGGAGATGACCGACTTCGACGACGGTCTGTTCTTCCCCTCCGGCACGCAGAGCAACTTGGCGGCGCTGCTCAGCCACTGCCAGCGCGGCGACGAGTACATCGTCGCGCAAGGCGCGCACACCTATCGCTACGAAGCCGGCGGCGCGGCGGTGCTCGGCAGCATCCAGCCGCAGCCGCTGGAATGCGGCGACGACGGATTGCTCGACTTAGCAACAGTCGAAGCCGCGATCAAGGACGACGACTTCCACTTCGCCAAGACTCGCCTGCTCGCGTTGGAGAACACCTTCGGCGGACGAGTCGTTCCGCTCGACTACATCGAGCGCGCCGCAGCATTGGCGCGCGCGCATGGCTTGGCTCTTCACCTCGACGGCGCGCGCGCGTTCAACGCCGCGGTCGAGAGCGGCGTCGAAGTGGCGCGCATCGCGCGGCATTTCGACTCGGTCTCGATCTGCCTGTCCAAAGGCTTGGGCGCGCCGGTCGGCTCGGTGCTGTGCGCCGGGCGCGAACTGATCGCGCGCGCGCGGCGATGGCGCAAGATGCTCGGCGGCGGCATGCGCCAAGCCGGCGTGCTCGCTGCCGCCGGCATCCACGCCCTCGACCGCAACATCGACCGCCTGCGCGACGACCACCGCCGCGCGCGCGACCTGGCGCAACGACTGCTGCGCATCGACGGCATCGAAGTCGTCGGCGGACGAGCGCGCACCAACATGGTGTTCATCGCGCAACACAGCGGCGACTACGACGCACTGCGCCGCCACGCCAAACGCCACGGCCTCCTCCTCGCCGCCCGCACCGCGCAAAACACCGCCCGACTGGTAACCCACATGCACATCGGCGACGACCAAGTCGCCACATCGGCACGCATCATCGCAGAGTTTTTCGAACGCGGGTGAATGCGGGATTAAGTGTGCGATGAAGTGCGCGCAATTAAGCGCGCGCGCAACGATCCACTTCCCGCCGCCATTTCCGCAACAATCTCCCCCCGCCGTCATTCCCGCAGTCTGTAAGCGGGGAAAAATCGCCCGGAGCGATTTTTCGCGAGCGCAAGCGAGCCCGCAGGGCGAGTATCAGGGACGATACGAGCAATCCATCGCTCGCGTCAGCAAGTGAGACAAGCCGAAGGCTTGCTTGCCTTTGATGCGAGCGGGAATCCCGCAGGTTGATCACCAACTCAAACCCGCTTTCAACAACGCGCCGGTTTCATTTTCGGTGGCGCGTTGCTTTCGGTACGCCTCCACGCTCATCTCCAGCGGCAATGCGATCGACTTGTAGCGTCCGCCGAAGCGATAGTCGCGCGCGCCGTCCGACAAGCGCAAGCCGGTGTATGGCGTCAGCATTCCTTCGCCGAAGGCGAAGCCGTGGGCGATCTCGCTGTCCATTCTTGCGATTGGGTCGAATGACTCATCGGATGATCCATCCGCCAACTCCGCCGTGCTTTCGGTCCATAGCCGATCCACGCCGCTTTGCGTCACGCCCCAGCCGGGTTCGATGCGCCATGATAAGCCTTGACCGTCCGCGCCCGGCGCGTAGCGCAACGTCCCGTTCACGCCCCATTCGTCATACTCGCCGCCGTGTGCCAACAACGCGCGGGCGTTCAGCGACGCGCTCATCCCGTCGCCGTTGTCGTGCGCCAAATGTCCGCCGAGTTCGATGCCGACGCCGGAGCGCGCGTCGCCGCCGTCGTATC
>JBPCXC010000257.1:0-1602 GCA_051008875.1 bacterium | reverse complement strand
GCACTTGGCTGCGCGCGCGCGCGGTGGACCAAGCCGCGGCGACGCGCGTGCTCGGCGCGCCGCCGCAGCGCGACGCCCACTTGCTCGACTTGCTGCGCCGACCACAAATCGCACACCGCGACTTGTTGCAACTCGCGCCGAACGACTCGCGCGCCGCCGCCGCCGACGACATCATGCGGCAAGTGCAGATCGAGGCGCGATACAGCGGCTACATCGATCGCCAGCGCGCCGAGATCGCGCGCCGCGCGCAAGCGCACGAGACGGAGGTGCCGACCGAGACCGACTACGGCGCGGTGCGCGGTCTGTCCGCCGAGGCGCGCCAGAACCTGTCGCAAGTCAAGCCGCAGACCATCGGCCAAGCCGCGCGCGTTCCCGGCGTGACGCCGGCGGCGATCTCATTGTTGCTGGTGCACCTGAAGAAGAGCCGCCGCGCGGCGTAGCGCGGTTCAGCGCAGCGTCACCAACTCCTCCGCCGCGGTCGGGTGGATGGCGACGGTGTTGTCGAAGTCCGCCTTGGTCGCGCCGAGTTTGATCGCGACCGCGAAGCCTTGCATCATCTCGTCCGCGCCGTCGCCGATGACGTGGCAGCCGACCACTTGCTCGCGCGCGCCGGCGACCACCAACTTGACCGCGCTCGGCGGCTTGTGCGCGCCGAGCGCGTAGCGCATGTTGACGAACTCGCTTTCATAAACCTTGACTTGCTCGGCGCCGTGGACTTCGATCGCGCGAGATTCGCTAAAGCCGACGGTGCCGATCGGCGGGTGGCTGAACACCACCGTGGGGATGTTGTCGTAGTCGAGTTTGGCGTCGCGCTGGCCGCCGAACAGCCGGTCGGCGAGGCGTCGTCCGGCGGCGATCGCGACCGGGGTCAGCGCCGGCGCGGGGGTGACGTCGCCGACCGCATAGACGCCGTCGGCGGCGGTGTTCTGGTATTCGTCCACCGCGATGAAGCCGCGCGCATCAACGCTAAGCCCGGCGTTGCCGAGCGCCAGCGGCTGCGTGTTGGCGCGGCGGCTGATGGCGAAGAGCACGCAGTCATAGCCTGAATCGGAATCTAGCGCGTTGGTGTCGCCAGCGCGTTCGGCGCGATAGCCGAAACTGCCGTCGTCGGCGCGGAAGATCTCCTTGCACGGCAAGTTGGTGCGGATGTCGATGCCGTCGGCGCGCATCTGCTTCATCGCGCCGCGTCCGAGCATCGGGTCGAAGCCGCGCAGCAGTTGGTCTTTGCGCAGCAGCATCGTGACTTCGCTTCCTAAGCCGCGCAGCACGCCGGCGAGTTCGGTGGCGATGTAGCCGGCGCCGATCAGTAGCGCGCGGCGCGGTTGGGCGGCGAGTTCGAAGAAGCCGTCGCTGGTGATGCCGAGTTCGGCGCCGGGAATGTCGGGGCGCACCGGCGCGCCGCCGCTGGCGATCAGAATGTGCGGCGCGCGCACGATTTGCCCGCCGGCCTCGACCGCGCCGCGCTCGCGAAACGAAGCGCCGGCGCGAATCAAGTCGGCGCCGCAGGCGTCGAGGTTGTCGGCGTAGATGCGGTTCAGCCGCGCCACATAGGCGTCGCGCGCGGCCTTCAACTTCGGCCAGTCGAAGCCGCGTGGGTCGAGC
>JBPCXC010000256.1:0-1010 GCA_051008875.1 bacterium | reverse complement strand
GTGCTGTTGTTCCTGCACTGCGACACCCGCTTGCCACCGGACGCGGCGCGGCGAGTCCGCGAAGCGCTCGCGCGCGGCTGCTTGTGGGGCTGGTTCGATCTGCGACTCGATGCGCGCGGCGCGGCGTATCGCGTGGTCGAGCGCATGATCAACCTGCGCGCGCGCGCCAGTGGCATCGCCACCGGCGACCAAGCGATGTTCGTCCTGCGCCGCGTGTTCGAGCAGCAACGCGGCTTCGCTGGCATCGCGCTGATGGAGGATGTCGAAATGTCGCACCGCCTGAAGCGCCTCGGCCGCCCCGGGCGCATCGCGCAAGCAGCGCTGACCTCGGCGCGCCGCTGGCGACGGCACGGACTGGCGCGCACCATCTGGCTGATGTGGAAGCTGCGCTTCCAATACTGGCGCGGCGCCCGCCCGGACGCGCTGGCGACGCGCTACCGCGATGCGCGTTAAGGCGATGTCAATGTGCGATGGTGACGAGGTCGTGTCAGCGCGACGCGACGATGAAACCGCGTCGGCGAGTCGCGATGCGAAAGTCGAGTCGGCATGTCGCGACGCGAACGCCGCATCAACCAAAATCGCAGCGCGCAACATCCCGCTGTGCTTGATGGCGAAGGCGCCGCGTGCGGGCGAGGTGAAGACGCGGATGCAGCCGCAACTTGCGCCGGTGCAGTCGGCGGCGTTGGCGTTGTTGATGCTACGTCAGACCGCAGCGACCGCACGGCGGCATTGGCCCGGCGAAGTGACATTGTGCGCGTGGCCCGACGGCGATGATCCGGCACTCGCCGCGATCGCCGACGCGCATCGTCTCGCGGTGGTGCGCCAAGCCGATGCCGACTTGGGCGCGCGGATGCTGCAGGCGTTGCGGCCGGGCGTCGCGCGCGCCGGCGCGGCGGCGGTGATCGGCTGCGATGTGCCGCACTGCGCAGGCAGCGTTCTGGCCGCCGCGCATGCGTCGCTCGCGCGCGGCGAAAACCCGTTCGGCGCGGCCAGCGACGGCGGATTCTATC
>JBPCXC010000255.1:0-4024 GCA_051008875.1 bacterium | reverse complement strand
CGCGAGCGGACGGCGACCGCGCAGCGCCGGCAGAATCAGACCGACCGCGACCGCCATCAACGCCGCGGCGGAGGCGATGAATGCAATGGTCATTTCGAATCGTCCTCCATCAACGCGCGCGCGCGTTGTCGGCGCAGCGACGGCAACAGGTTCGCCCGCCGTCGCGCGCGCCGCCGCGCGGCGATGATCAGCGCGACCGCGAACAACGCGAACGGACCGACCCACAGCGCGAAGGTCGCGGCGGTAAATCGCGGGCGATACAACACATACTCGCCGTAGCGTCCGACCAAGTAGGCGACGATTTGATCGCGGCCTTGTCCGTCGATCACCATCGCGCGCACTTTGTCGCGCAAGTCCTTCGCCAAGTCGGCGTTGGAGTCGGACAGACTCTGGTTGGCGCAGACCAAGCAGCGCAGTTCGGCGAGCAATCGGCGATACAACGACTCTTGCTGCGCGGTTTCGAACTGCGCGGTCTCGACTTGCGCCGACGCGTCACGCATCGGCGCGAACGTTGTCAGCGCAATCAGCGCAATCGCCGCAACCACTGCAACATAAGCACGACGCATCATGCGTTTTCCTCGTTCGCCGATTGCGCGCGCAGTTTTTCGATCATTGGCAGCATCACTTCGCGCAGGATCTCGGCGGTGAGCGGGCCGACTTGCTTGTAGCGGATGATGCCGTCGCGGTCGATCAAGTAGGTTTCGGGCACGCCATAGACGCCGTATTCGATGCCGATGTCGCCGTTGCGATCGAGCGGGATGCGGGTGTATGGATTGCCGAACGCGCGCAGCCACGCGGCGGCGTCTTCGGCGGCGTCCTTGTAGTTCAGCCCGACGATCGCGACCGCGTCGCGCATCGCGAGGCGGTTGAGCAGCGGATGCTCGTCGCGGCAGGCGGCGCACCACGACGCCCAGACATTCAGCAGCCATACCTGTCCGCGCATCTCGGCGACCTTGAATGACGACGGCGATGACGGCGATGGCGATGACGACGATGTCGCGTCGCGCGCGCTCGCCAGCGTCGGCGACTCGAACGCCGGCGCCATCTGGCCGATCAACGGCGACGGCAACTCGCGCGGCTTCAGCGTCAGCCCGACGCCGAGGAATGCGGCGAGTACCACGAACATCAGCAGCGGCGCGGCGAAGCGACTCATCGCGCCGAAGTGCCGGGCGCGGCGAGGCGACTCATTGCGGCGAAACCGCTTGTTGCGCCGAAGCGAATCATCGCGGCGAAGCGACTGATCACGGCGAAGCGACTCATCGCGCGGCGGCGGTGGCGACGGCATCGGACTCGACTGCGCGCGCGCGGCGATAGCGCCGGTCGGTGGCGGCGATGAATCCGCCGAGCGCCATGATTAGCGCGCCGAGCCAGATCCAGCGGATGAACGGCTTGTAGTAGATGCGCACCGACCACGCGCCGGCGCGGTCGCCGAGGTTGTCGTCGCCGGCGCGCTCGTCGTTGCCGAGATCGTCGTCGGCACGGTCGCCGAGATCGTTATTGCCGGCGCGCGCGTCGCCGCCGAGATCGTCGTCGCCATCGCGGTTATCGCCGAGGTCATCGCCCGTCAGCGGTTCGCCGAGTGCGACATATAGATCGCGTAGCAGGCCGGCGTCGATCGCCGCTTCGGTGGTCGGACTTTTCTGCACCAAGTAAGTGCGCTTCTCCGGCGACAGATGCGCCACCAGCCGTCCGTCGCGGCGCACTTCGAACGCGCCGCGGAGGGCGTCGTAGTTGGCGCCGCGTTGTTGCGTCACGCCGTTGAAGCGGAACGAGTAGCCGGCCATCGCGAAGGTTTCGCCGGTTGCCATGCGCACATCCTTTTCGATGCTGTATGCGTTGGTGAAGGCGACGCCGATGATGAACACGCCGACGCCGGCATGCGCGACGATCATGCCGTAGAAGCCGCGCGGGATGCGCGCGTAGGCGCGTCGGTCGAGCAGCGGGCCGACGCCGACGCGCGCGCGCAGCGCCGCCAGCGCGCCGAGGATGACCCAGCAGCCGAGCGCGAGCGCGAGCGCGGCGTTGAGCGAATAGTCCGCGATTCCCGCCGGCATCAGCAGCGGCAGCGACGCGCCGACGGCGAGGCTGAGCAGCGCCGGCGCGAGCAGCAGCGGCGCCGCGCGCGCGAGGCGGTCCTGCTTCCATCGCAGCAGCGCGCCGACGCCGATGAACAGCGCCAGCGGCGCGCCGAGCAGCGCGAACAGGAAGTTGAAGTACGGCGCGCCGACCGAGATCTTGGCGCCGCTGAGCGCGTCGAGGATCAGCGGATACAACGTGCCGAGCAGCACCGCGAAGCACAGCGTGGCGAAGAACAGGTTGTTGATCAGCAGCGCGCTTTCGCGCGAGGCGGCGGCGAAACGCGCACGGCTGATCAGAGTCGGCGCGCGCCACGCGTACAACGCGAGCGAGCCGCCGATGACGACGCCGAGGAAGATCAGGATGAACAGCCCGCGCGACGGGTCGGAGGCGAACGCATGCACCGAGGTCAGCACGCCCGAGCGCACCAGGAAGGTGCCGAGCAGCGACAGCGAGAAGGCGATCATCGCCAGCAGCGCAGTCCATGCCTTGAACACGCCGCGGCTTTCGGTCGCCGCGAGCGAATGGATCAGCGCGGTGCCGCCGAGCCACGGCATGAACGACGCGTTCTCGACCGGGTCCCAGAACCACCAGCCGCCCCAGCCGAGTTCGTAGTACGCCCACCACGAGCCGAGCGCGATGCCGATGGTCAGGAACGTCCAGGCGATGCTGGTCCACGGTCGCGTCCAGCGCGCCCACGCCGCGTCGAGTCGTCCGCCGATCAGCGCGGCGATGGCGAACGCGAACGCGACCGAGAAGCCGACATAGCCGAGATACAGCATCGGCGGATGCAGCGCGAGTCCGATGTCCTGCAGGATCGGATTGAGGTCGCGCCCTTGCGCCGGCGCCGGCAGGATGCGCTCGAACGGGTTCGAGGTCAGCAGCATGAACAGCAGGAAGCCGATGTTGATCATCGCCATCACCGAAAGGACGCGCGCGAGCATCGTGTCGGGCAGGTCGCGGGTGAAGATCGAGACCGCGCCGCTCCACAGCGCGAGGATCAGCGCCCACAGCAGCAGCGAGCCTTCGTGCCCGCCCCACACGCCGGCGACGCGGTAGATCAGCGGCAGGTGGCTGTTGGAGTGATTGGCGACATACGCCACCGAGAAGTCGTCGCCGACGAACGCCGCGGTCAGGCAGGCGAACGCGACGCCGAGCAGCAGCATCTGGCCGCGCGCCGCCGGAACCGCCAGCGCGACCCACGCCGGAATGTTGCGCAGCGAGCCGTACAGTGGCAGCGTCGCCTGCAGCAGCGCCATCGCCAGCGCCAGCGACAGCGCGAAATGGCCGAGTTCGGGAATCATCGCGCGCGCACTATTGCGACTGCGATTGCGCTTCGCTGTAGCGCTTGCGGTTGGCGGCTTGCAGCGCGGCGTTGACCTCCGGCGGCATGTAGTTCTCGTCGTGCTTGGCGAGCACTTGGCGGGCGACGAACACCTCGCCGCGCATCGCGCCGAGCGCGACGATGCCTTGTCCTTCGCGGAACAAGTCGGGGAGGATGCCGGTGTATTCGACCGCGACGCTGCGCGCGGTGTCGGTCAACGCGAAGCGCACCGCGAGTCCGTCGCCGCGGCGTACGCTGCCGTCCACCACCATGCCGCCAATGCGGAACTCGCCGCCTTCGCCGCTCGCCGGCGCTTCGCCGTCATGCACTTGGGTCGGGCTGAAGAACAAGTTGATGTTGCGGTTGAGCGCGGTCAGCGTCAACGCCGCCGCGCCGCCGACCGCGGCGAGCAGCAGCATCACCAGAACCAGTCGCCGCCGCCGCTGCGGAGTCATCGCGTTGTCTCTTGTTGCGAATCGGCATGTCGCGAATCAACTTGCCGCGCAGCGACCGCATCCGCATCCGCCGCGCGCGCGGCGAGTTCGCGCAGCAATCACTTGCGCAGGCGCAACGGCGCGACATACAACCCCACCAGCACCACAACCACCACGGCGTAACTGCTCA
>JBPCXC010000254.1:0-5485 GCA_051008875.1 bacterium | reverse complement strand
ATTCAGAACCTTTAACGGTTGCTGAATCGGACTGTTATGACATTTTAATATTGCTTGGTGGTCCTCACTCTATTCGCAATCCACCAGAACATATATTGAACATGCTTAACATTGTCGAACGATTTTTATCTATCAACAAGACAATTTTTGGCCATTGCTTGGGAGCACAAATTATAGCGTTAATTTTGGGATCAGAGATAGAAGATTGCCCGACCCCAGAGTATGGATGGACAAAACTCCGAGAGATAAATAGTGATCGTAATTTTTGCGCCTTTCAATCACATAGCGAAGGATTTGCAACGATACCAGATGGCTCAGTTTTATTATGGGAATCAGATGCATGGAAAAATCAAGGATTCGTAAAAGGATCAGCACTTGCAATGCAGTTTCATATAGAAGTTCGACTTACAGAGATACAATCTTGGTGTGCAAGTAATCAGAATTTAGATTATTCAACCTGCAGAAACATCTCGCTATTAAACCAATCAAAATTAATTCTTAATGAAATATACACAGCCCATTTAGAATCAAACACGTAATCGCGCCGCGCCCGACGCGGCGCATTCGATTCGATCGCCATCATGCAACCCACGCCCAACATCGTCGTCTGCGCGCTGTACAAGTTCGTCGCGCTCGACGGCTTGCCGTCGTTGCGGCGCCGATTGCTGGCGGTGCTGCTGCGCCATCGCGTATGCGGCACGCTGCTGCTCGCGCCCGAGGGCATCAACGGCACCATCGCCGGCGGGCGCGACGCGGTGGATGCGGCGTTGGCGTGGATCGCGCGCCAGCCGGGGCTTGGCGGCATCGAGCCGAAGGTGTCGTTCGCCGACGCGCCGCCGTTCAAGCGCGCGCGGGTGAAGTTGAAGCGCGAGATCGTCACCATCGGCGTGCGCGACCTCGCCCGCGGCGACGCGCCCGCCGGCACGATGGTCGCGCCGCAGGACTGGAACGCGCTGACCGACGCCGACGACGTCACCGTGATCGACGCGCGCAATCAATACGAAGTGGCGATCGGCACCTTCGACCGCGCGGTCGATCCGGCGTTGTCGAACTTCCGCGAGTTCCCGGCCTTCGCCGACCGCCTCGACCGCGCCGCGCACAAAAAAATCGCGATGTTCTGCACCGGCGGAATCCGCTGCGAAAAAGCCACCGCGTACTTGCTGCAACAAGGTTTCGAAGCGGTCTATCAGTTGCGCGGCGGCATCTTGAAATACTTGGAATGCGTGCCCGAATCGGAGTCGAAATGGCGCGGCGAATGCTTCGTCTTCGACGACCGAGTCGCGGTCGATCATCGCCTGCGCCCGGGCGCTTACGAGCAATGCCACGCTTGCCGTGCGCCGCTGTCCGCCGCCGACAAACGCAGCGCGCACTATGTCGCCGGCGCCAGTTGCCCGCGCTGTTACGCGCATAAATCCGACGCCGACCGCGCGCGCTTCGCCGAACGCGAAAAACAAGTCGCCCTCGCCACCGAACGCGGCGGCGCGCACCTCGGTCCGCAAGCGATGACGAAGCCGTGAACGCGAACGCGCGCGTGTTAACGTTCCACTTAACATGTTCGACTGCGCAAACAATTCGGTGACAACTTACGCGGTGACGCGACGCGCGACTCAATCGTTCAACGCGTTAACGTTTAACCGAACATGACCGACCCCGCGGACAAGTTGGAGGCTTATTTGGTCGGCGGCGCGGTGCGCGATCAACTACTCGGCTTGGCGGTCGCCGATCGCGACTGGGTGGTGATCGGCAGCACGCCGGAGGCGATGATCGCGCGCGGCTTCAAGCCGGTCGGCGACGACTTTCCGGTGTTCCTGCACCCGCGCAGCGGCGAGCAATACGCGCTCGCGCGGCGCGAGCGCAAGACCGCGCGCGGCTACAAAGGCTTCGCCGTGATCGCCGACCCGAGCATCACCTTGGAGCAAGATTTAATGCGTCGCGACTTGACCATCAACGCCATCGCAATGGACGCGCGCGGCGCGTTGATCGATCCGTTCGGCGGCGCCGGCGACATCGAGTCGCGCACCTTGCGACACGTATCAAAGGCGTTCGGCGAAGACCCGGTGCGCGTGCTGCGCGTGGCGCGTTTCAAGGCGCGGTTCGACTCGCTCGGCTTCGCGGTGCACGCCGACACGCGCGCGATGATGGCGCGCATGGTGGACGCCGGCGAAGTCGATGCGTTGCAGCCCGAGCGCGTGTGGCGCGAGTTGCACGGCGCATTGTGCGAGCGCGGCACCGCGCGGTTCATCGAGACATTGCGCGACTGCGGCGCACTGGCGCGGGTGCTGCCGGAAGTGGACGCGCTGTTCGGCGTGGTGCAGCCGCCGGAGCATCATCCCGAGATCGACGCCGGCGCGCATGTGCTGCTCGCGCTCGACGCCGCGCATGCGTTGAGCGACGACCCGAGCGTGATCTTCGCCGTGCTCGTGCATGACCTCGGCAAGGCGCTGACTCCGAAGTCGCAATGGCCGGCGCATCGCGGCCACGAGCGCAGCGGGCTGAAGTTGGTCGACGCGCTGTGCGAGCGGCTGCGCGCGCCGTCGGGTTATCGCAAACTCGCGCGCGTGGTGTGCGAGTTTCATCTGCATCACCATCGCATGGCGCAACTCAAGCCCGAGACCGTGCTGAAGTTGCTCGAGCGACTCGACGGCTTCCGCCAAAACGACATGGTGCGACGCTTCGCGCTGTGCTGCATCGCCGACTTGCGCGGCCGCACCGGCCTGTCGCAAGCGCCCTGCCCGCAAGCCGACCTGCTGCACGCCTGCCACCGCGCCGCACTCGCCGTCGACCAAGCCGCCATCGCCGCGCAACACAGTGACGACGGCGCCGCCATCCAACAAGCAATCCGCCGCCAACGCATCGCCGCCATCGCCGAAGTCAAGCAAGCGGCGGCATAAACAACGACCGCGCATTCACGGTGCGCGCCGACGGATTTGTGTATGATGACGTCGCGATTCATACGCGCCATCGCCACCAACCCAACGCCATGACCGACTCCGACGACGACATTGGCGCCGACGCCATTCGCGATGCCGATGCGGCGGCGGTCGGGCGGATGTTGGAGGGATTCGGAGTCAATCTGCTGGTCAGCGATGTCGCGCGCGCGGTCGAGTTTTTGAGTCGCGTGCTGCAGTTCGAGGTCGTGCGTCAGTCGAGCGACTATGCGGTGCTCGCGCATCGTCGGCAGTTGTATCAACTGCACGCCGACTCGACCTATGCCGCCAACCCGCTGCCATCGCTTCTGCCCGAAGTTGGCGCGCGCGGCGGCGGAGTCGAGTTGCGCTTGTATCGAGTCGATCCGGATCGCGCCGAGCGGCGCGCGCGCGAGCACGGCTACGAAGTGCTGCAGCGATGCGCCGACAAGCCGCATGGTCTGCGCGAATGTTTTTTGCTCGACCCGGACGGCTATTGCTGGGTGCCGTCGTCGCCGTTGGCGAAGCGATGAACGAGATCAAAGCAATCCTGTTCGACAAGGACGGCACGTTGCTCGACTTCAATCGAACTTGGCTGGAACCGTATTGGCGCGCGGCGCGGTATTTGCAGGCGCGCTTCGGCGCGCGCGCCGACGCCGACGCGTTGCTGGCGCGCGGCGGGTTCATCGCGAAGTCGCAGAGTTGGAAACCCGACTCGACGCTGGCGTCGGGCAGCAACGACGAGATCATCGCGCTGTGGGAGTCGATCATCGGCGAACCGCTGCGGCACCATCGCCGTGCGATTGACGACATCCTGACGTTGCCGCGCAACGCGTATGCGCCGGCGGTGGACGACTTAGGCAGACTGCTCGCGTCGCTGCGCCGGCGCGGGCTGAAACTCGGCCTCGCCACGATGGACCGCGAGCGCAGCGCGCACGACATGTTGCGCGCGCTGCGCGCCGACGCATTTTTCGACTTCGTCTGCGGCGACGACAGCGGCCACGGCGTCAAGCCGCAGCCCGGCATGGCGCTGGCGTTCTGCCGCGCCTGCGGCGTGCGCGCGCAGCAGATGATGATGGTCGGCGACAGCCCGCGCGACATGCAGATGGGCCGCAGCGCCGGCGCCGCGCTCAACGTCGGCGTGCTGACCGGCGCGCACGGCGCCGCCGACCTCGCGCCGTGCGCCGACGCGGTGCTCGCCAGCATCGCCGAGTTGGATGCGCTGCTCGACGACCGTGGCGGTCGTGGAAGTTGAGCGATGAATTCGTTATCATCAACGCGAGCGCGCGGCGACCGACGCCAAACGCAAGCGGCGATGAGCAAAGAGCAGCAACGATGAACGCAGCGAATCAAATCCAAACCGAATCCAAACCGGACTATCGCAAGCCGT
Source organism: bacterium (assembly GCA_051008875.1). GTDB lineage: Bacteria > Pseudomonadota > Gammaproteobacteria > Arenicellales > Poriferihabitantaceae > JAHRAW01. Next base: position 1,189 of record JBPCXC010000254.1, on the reverse strand, counting down.
CCGACGACGAGTTGCGCACGCAACTCTCGCCGATGGCGTATCAAGTCACGCAGCGCGAAGGCACCGAGCCGCCGTTCGAGAATGAATACCACGACGAGAAGCGCGCCGGACTGTATGTCGATGTGGCCACCGGCGAGCCGTTGTTCTCGTCCGCCGACAAGTTCGACTCGGGCACCGGCTGGCCGAGTTTCACCCGTCCGCTGCGCGACGATTGCCTGGTCGAGCGCACCGACTTCAAGTTGGTCTGGCCGCGCACCGAAGTCAAAAGCCGCATCGGCGAATCGCATCTCGGCCATGTGTTCAACGACGGACCGGCGCCGACCGGACTGCGCTATTGCATGAACTCGGCGGCGCTGCGCTTCATCCCGGCGGAGGACTTGGCGCGCCGCGGCTACGGCGAATACGCGGGGTTGTTCGAATGAGCATCGGCGCATTGCATCGGCGATGGCGCGACGCGCGCGCGATGTTGGCGACGACGTTGTCATTGGCGTTGACGTTGTCATTGTCCTCCGTCGCAACGCACGCGCAAGACGCCGAGTCAATCGAACCGCCGACACAAATCGAAATCGCCAGCGCCGACTTCCGCGTGCCGTTGGTCGAGTTGTACACCTCCGAAGGATGCAGCAGTTGCCCGCCGGCGGATCGTTGGCTGAGTCGACTCGGCGCGGCGTTGGGCGACGAACTCGCCGCGGTGCCGCTGGCGTTCCATGTGGACTACTGGAACTACCTCGGCTGGAGCGATCCGTATGCACAGGCGTCGTTCACCAAGCGCCAGCGCGCGGCGGCGGCGAACAATCGTCAACACACCATCTACACGCCGGCGTTCTTGGTCGACGGGCGCGGCGCGCGGCGCGGCGACGACATGCTGCGCACGATCCGCGGCGCCAACGCGCAAGCGGCGCAAGCCGACATCGGCGCGCGCATCACCCGCCGCGGCGCGGATCGCATCGCGGCGCAAATCAAAGTGGAAGTGGACAGCCGCGCGGCGCATCGGCGCGCGCGGGCGTATATCGCGGTGTATGAAAGCGGCATCACGCGCGAGATCGGCGGCGGCGAAAACCGCGGCCGCACTCTGCGCCACGATTTCGTCGTGCGCCACTGGAGCCGCCCGATCGCAATCGCCGCCGGCACCACCGACGCCGAGATCGAAGTGGAAATCCCGCAGGATTGGAATCGCCCCGGCCTCGGC
>JBPCXC010000253.1:0-9806 GCA_051008875.1 bacterium | reverse complement strand
CGATGTCCAAAGAGAAATTCGAGAGAACCAAGCCGCATGTGAATGTGGGCACGATCGGTCATGTGGATCATGGCAAGACGACGTTGACGGCGGCGTTGACGCGGGTGCTGTCGGTCAAGTACGGCGGGTCGGCGAAGGCGTTCGACGAGATCGACAACGCGCCGGAGGAGCGCGAGCGGGGGATCACGATCGCGACCGCGCACGTGGAGTACGAGACCGAGGCTCGGCACTACGCGCACGTTGATTGCCCGGGCCACGCCGACTACGTGAAGAACATGATCACCGGCGCGGCGCAGATGGACGGCGCGGTGTTGGTGGTGAGCGCGGCGGACGGTCCGATGCCGCAGACGCGCGAGCACATTCTGCTGGCGCGTCAGGTGGGGGTGCCGCACATTGTGGTGTATCTGAACAAGGCGGACATGGTGGACGACGCCGAGTTGCTGGAGTTGGTGGAGATGGAGGTTCGGGAGTTGCTGGACAGTTACGACTTTCCCGGCGAGGACACGCCGATCATCGTCGGCAGCGCGCTGAAGGCGCTGGAGGGCGACGATTCGGATATGGGCGAGGGTTCGATTCTGAAGCTCGCCGAGGCGCTGGACAGTTTCATCCCGGAGCCGGAGCGTGCGATCGACGGTGACTTTTTGATGCCGGTGGAGGACGTGTTTTCGATCTCGGGCCGCGGCACGGTGGTGACCGGTCGCATCGAGCGCGGTGTGGTGAAGGTTGGCGAGGAGCTGGCGATCGTCGGCATCCGCGAGACGCCGAACAGCACCTGCACCGGGGTGGAGATGTTCCGCAAGTTGCTGGACGAGGGCCGCGCCGGCGACAACGTCGGCATTTTGTTGCGCGGCACCAAGCGCGAGCAGGTGGAGCGCGGTCAGGTGTTGGCGAAGCCGGGCAGCATCACGCCGCACACCAAGTTCGAGGCCGAGGTTTATATTCTGGCGAAGGAGGAGGGCGGTCGTCACACGCCGTTCTTCAAGGGCTACCGTCCGCAGTTCTACTTCCGCACGACCGACGTGACCGGCGCGGTGGAGTTGCCGAAGGATGTGGAGATGGTGATGCCGGGCGACAACGTGCAGATGACGGCGGAGTTGATCGCGCCGATCGCGATGGAGGAGGGCTTGCGCTTCGCCATCCGCGAAGGCGGCCGCACCGTCGGCGCCGGCGTGGTCGCCAAGATCGTCGCTTAGTGCTTTAAGTCCGCATCCGAATCCAACACCGATAGCGCCGCGCGCACAACGTAGAGTCGATCACCGTGACAGTCGAAAGCCAAAAAATCCGCATCAGCCTCAAAGCGTTCGATCACAAGACGATCGATCGCTCGGCGCGCGAGATCGCGGACACCGCGCGTCGCACCGGCGCGATGGTGATGGGTCCGATTCCGCTGCCGACCAAGATCGAGAAATACACGCTGCTGCGCTCGCCGCACGCCAACAAGACCGCGCGCGACCAGTTCGAGATCCGCACCCACAAGCGCATTCTCGACATCGTCGAACCGACCGACAAGACCGTCGACGCGCTGATGAAACTCGACCTCGCCGCCGGCGTGGACGTCGAGATCAAACTCAACTGATCGCCGCCGCGCGCACCAAACCCAACAGGCAACCATCATGTTCCTCGGCATCGTCGGCAAGAAAATCGGCATGACCCGCGTGTTCACCGAACAAGGCGCGTCGGTGCCGGTGACCGTGGTCGAGGCGACGCCGAACCGCGTCACCCAGATCAAGACCGCGCAGCGCGACGGCTACGACGCGGTGCAAGTCACCGCCGGCGCGCGCCGCGCAAGCCGCGTCGGCAAGGCGATGGGCGGACATTTCGCCGCCGCCGAAGTCGAGCCCGGACGCGGCGTGTGGGAGTTCCGCCTCGCGCAGCCGTTGCCGCCGGCGACGGACGCGAGCGACGCCGATGCGAGCGATAACGATAACGACGGCGACGCCGACGGCGAGCACGACTCGACCGAGGCAAAGCACGCCGTCGCCGAAGTCAAGCCCGGTGCCGAAGTCACGGTGGCGATCTTCAACCCGGGGCAGAAGGTGGATGTGACCGGACGCACGATCGGCAAGGGCTTCGCCGGCGTGATCAAGCGCCACGGCTTCCGCGGCGGGCGCGCCAGCCACGGCACCTCCAAGGCGCATCGCCTCGGCGGCTCGATTGGCAACGCGCAAGACCCCGGACGCGTGTTCAAGGGCAAGAAGATGGCCGGGCACATGGGCGCGCGCCGCCGCGTGCAGCAAGGCTTGGAGGTAGTCCGCGTCGATCGCGAACGCAACCTGTTGCTGATCAGCGGCTCGGTCCCCGGCGCGCGCGGCGACGATGTAATCGTCCGCCCGTCGGTCAAGGCGAAATCCAGCAAGGGCGCGGGCAAATGAACGACGCGACCGCGCACGATGTGGAGACCTATCGCGAGATCGGGATGGCGTATGTCCTGCTGATTCTCGCCGGGCTTCTTGGCGGCCATCGATTCTATGTCGGCCAGAAAGGCACCGCGATCGTGATCTTGATCTTGACGATTTCGGTGGTCGGGGCGATCGTCTCGGTGGCGTGGGTGATCGTGGATATTTTCCTCCTGCCGGAAATGGTCGCGCGCAAGAACAACCAACTTCGCGGCCGCATCGCGCCGCTGTCTTAATCGTATTCGTTGACCGCATCAACCAAGATCGCAAAACGATGAGCATTCAACTGCAAGTCAAAAAAACCGACGGCGCAACCGACGGCGAACTGACGTTGTCCGACGCCGCCTTCGGCCGCGCCTTCAACGAGCCGCTGGTGCATCAAGTCGTCACCGCCTATCGCGCCGGCGGTCGCGCCGGCACGCGCGCGCAGAAGAACCGCGCCGCGGTGCGCGGCGGCGGCGCCAAGCCGTGGCGTCAGAAAGGCAGCGGGCGGGCGCGCGCCGGCACCATCCGCAGCCCGCTGTTCCGCGGCGGCGGGGTGATCTTCCCGGCGGCGAACAAGGACTTCTCGCAGAAGGTCAACCGCCGCATGTACCGCGCGGCGATGCGCTCGATCCTGTCCGAGTTATATCGTCAGGAGCGGCTGGTGGTGATTGACGCGCTCGCGCTGGAACGCCCCAGCACGCGCGCGCTCGCGAGCGCATTGCGCGACGCCGGCGCGACCGACGGCAAGGCGCGCGCGCGCATTTTGATCGTGCTCGCGCAGGACGATCAAACCATCGAACTCTCGGCGCGCAACTTGATCGCGGTGTCGGTCTGCGCCAGCGCGCGCATCGATCCGCTCAACTTGATCAGCCACGACAAGGTGGTGGTCACGGTCGAAGCGGCGAAGCAAATCGACGAGGCGTTGCAATGAACGCGCTGGCGAATCAAGAGCGGATGCATCAGATCATCCTGCGTCCGGTGATCTCGGAGAAGACCACCGCCGCGGCGGACAAGCGTCGCCAGGTGGTGTTCGAGGTGCTGCCCGACGCCAGCAAGGCGGAGATCAAGCGCGCGGTCGAGGCGCTGTTCGAGGTCAAGGTCGAGCGCGTGCAAGTCGCCAACATGCGCGGTAAAATCAAGCGCTTTGGCCGCACTCCGGGGCAGCGCAAGAACTGGCGGAAAGCCTATGTGCGCCTGCGCGAGGGCGACGACATCGACTTCCTCGGCATGGCCGGCGCGTGAGCGGCGGGACCGAGAGTCGATAACGAACGAATCACGATCGAGCGAATGACGAGATGGCATTAGCGAAGCAAAAGCCGACCACGCCGGGGCGACGCGGCATGGTCAAGGTGGTCGCGCCGGACTTGCACAAGGGCAAGCCGCACGCGCCGCTGCTGCGCGCCAAGACCGCGATCGACGGGCGCAACAACGCCGGTCGCATCACCGTGCGCCATCGCGGCGGCGGGCACAAGCGGCGCTATCGCCTGATCGATTTCAAGCGCGACAAGGACGGCATCGCCGCCACGGTCAAGCGCATCGAATACGACCCCAACCGCAGCGCGCATCTCGCGCTGCTGGTGTACAAGGACGGCGAGCACCGCTACATCATCGCCGCGCGCGGCTTGTCCGCTGGCGACGCGGTCGCCTCCGGCGTCGGCGCGCCGTTCAGCCCGGGCAACGCGATGCCGCTGTCGAGCATCCCGGTCGGCTCGGTGGTGCATTGCGTCGAACTAAAAGCCGGCAAGGGCGCGCAGATGGCGCGTTCGGCCGGCGCCTCGGTGCAATACATCGGCAAGGAGGGCGCCTACGCGCAACTGCGCCTGCGCTCCGGCGAGATGCGCAAGGTGCGCCTCGAATGCCGCGCCACCATCGGCCAAGTCGGCAACTTCGAGCACAGCCTCGGCAAACTCGGCAAAGCCGGCGCGAAGCGCTGGCGCGGCATCCGCCCGACCGTGCGCGGCGTGGCGATGAACCCGGTCGACCACCCGCACGGCGGCGGCGAGGGACGCACCTCCGGCGGCCGCCATCCGGTCTCGCCGTGGGGCGTGCCGACCAAAGGCTATCGCACCCGCGCCAACAAGCGCACCTCGGCGATGATTATCCGTCGGCGCAAGAAATAAACCGGACTACTCTTAACCGAATCAATCGTCATGCCACGCTCTATTAAGAAAGGCCCGTTCGTTGACCATCACCTGTGGGCGAAGGTCGAGAAGGCGCGCGAGGAGAGATCGCGCCGGCCGATCAAGACTTGGTCGCGCCGCTCGATGATCATGCCCGAGTTTGTCGGCTTGACCATCGCCGTGCACAATGGCCGCCAGCACATGCCGATCCTGATCTCGGAGAACATGGTCGGCCACAAACTCGGCGAGTTCGCGCCGACTCGCACCTATCGCGGCCACGCCGCCGGCAAGAAGGTGAAGTAGCCATGCGCGTCCACGCCATCGCCAAATACGTGCGCCTGTCGCCGCAGAAGGGACGTTTGGTCGCCGACCAGATTCGCGCGCGCCCGGTCGGCAAGGCGCTCGAGATTCTCGAGTTCAGCGACAAGAAGGCGGCGTCGCTGGTGAAGAAGGTGCTCGACTCGGCGATCGCCAACGCCGAGCACAACGAGGGCGCCGACATCGACGACCTGTGGGTCGAACTCGCCTGCATCGATCAAGCGCCGACGCTGAAAAGATTCCGCCCGCGCGCCAAAGGACGCGGCGCGCCGATCCTCAAGCGCAACTGCCACATCCGCATCGGCGTCAGCGACCAGCCGCAAAAACGCGGCGGTGGGCGTGGCGGCGCGCGCAAAGAGTCATAACCATGGGACAAAAAGTACATCCGACCGGCATCCGCCTCGGCATCGTCAAAGAGTGGAGCGCGAAGTGGTACGCGACCAAAGGCGCGTACGCCGAGACCCTGGCGAACGACTTGAAGATCCGCGAGTTCATCGCGCGCAAGTTGAGCAACGCCGCGCTCAGCCGCGTGGTCATCGACCGCCCGTCGGCGAACCTCAACATCACCATCTTCACCGCGCGCCCGGGCATCGTCATCGGCAAGAAGGGCGAGGACATCGACCGCCTGCGCCGGCAACTCGCGCGCATCAACGGCGCGCCGGTGCAAGTCGCGGTCGAGGAGATCCGCAAGCCCGAGCTCGACGCCAAACTGGTGGCGGAGAACATCTGCCAGCAACTCGAGAAGCGCATCATGTTCCGCCGCGCGATGAAGCGCGCGGTGCAGAACTCGATGCGCCTCGGCGCCGAGGGCGTCAAGGTGATGCTCGCCGGCCGCCTGAACGGCGCCGAGATCGCGCGCACCGAATGGTATCGCGAAGGCCGCGTGCCGCTGCACACGCTGCGCGCCGACATTGACTACGGCGTGCACGAGGCGCACACCACCTACGGCGTGATCGGCGTCAAGGTGTGGATCTTCAAGGGCGAAGTGCTCGTGCCGGAGAAGATCGCGCCGGAGGAGTCGCCCGATGCGCCGCCCGAGTCGCCGCCCGATTCACCAACGCTGGCGCCGGAGGATTCGGCGACCGATGCGTCGCCGACTGATTCATCTTCATCCGATTCGCCGTCGTCGTCCGATTCACCGTCGACCGATTCACCCTCATCCGATTCACCCGCGTCCGAAAGCGCGGCGCCGTCGGGCGAGCCGGTCAAGCAAAGTTAAGCCGCAGCCGTCGTCATGCTTCAACCCAAACGCACCAAGTTCCGCAAGCAGCAGAAGGGTCGCAACCGCGGTCTGGCGACGCGCGGCAACCGCGTCAGTTTCGGCGAGTTCGGCTTGCAGGCGTCCAGCCGCGGCCGCTTGACCGCGCGCCAGATCGAAGCCGCGCGGCGCGCGATCACGCGCCACGTCAAGCGCGGCGGACGCATCTGGATTCGGGTGTTCCCCGACAAGCCGGTGTCGAAGAAGCCGCTCGAAGTGCGCATGGGCAAGGGCAAGGGCAACCCGGAATACTGGGTCGCGCTGATCCGCCCCGGCGCGATGCTGTATGAGATCGAAGGCATTCCCGAGGGCCTCGCGCGCGAGGCGTTCCGTTTGGCCAGCGCGAAGTTGCCGTTGCGCACCAACTTCGCGCGGCGACAGGTGGGCTGACATGAAAGCGACCGAGTTGCGAGCCAAGAGCGTCGAGGAACTCCATCAGGAGTTGATCGGTCTGCGCCGCGAGCAGTTCAACCTGCGCATGCAACGCGGCGCCGGCCAACTCGCCAACCCGATGCGCTTCAACGCGGTGCGCAAGGATATCGCGCGCATCAAAACCATCCTGACCGAAAAGGCGGACATAGCATGAACGCGCCAAACGCAACTGTGGAAGTCGCGGCAGCCGCGGCCATCAGCGAGCCCGCCGCCGCGACCACGGCGGCGAAAAAGAAGCGCACGCCGAACTCGGTGCAAGGGCGCGTGGTCGCCGCCGGCGCCGACAAGACCATCACCGTGCTGGTCGAGCGCAAGATCAAGCATCCGTTGTACAAGAAGTACATCCGCCGCTCGACCAAGCTGCACGCGCACGACGAGAACAACGAGTGCGCGCCGGGCGACGCCGTGGTCATCCAGTCCTGCCGTCCGCTGTCGAAGTTGAAGCGCTGGCGGCTGGTCGAGGTGGTGGTCAAGGCCGACGACGCGGGGGTGCGGGCATGATTCAAATGCAATCAATGCTGTCGGTCGCCGACAACAGCGGCGCCAAGCGGGTGATGTGCATCAAGGTGCTCGGCGGCTCGAAGCGCCGCTACGCCGGCATCGGCGACATCATCAAGATCACTATTAAGGAGGCGCTGCCGAACAGCCGGGTGAAGAAGGGCGACGTGTACGACGCGGTGATCGTGCGCACGCGCAGCGGCGTGCGTCGCGCCGACGGCTCGGTGATCCGCTTCGACCGCAACTCGGCGGTGCTGCTGAACGCCAGCCACCAGCCGGTCGGCACGCGCATCTTCGGCCCGGTGACGCGCGAACTGCGCTCGGAGAAGTTCATGCGCATCATCTCGCTCGCGCCGGAAGTGCTGTGAGCGCAGCGACGATACCGGACACGAACGCAATCAGAACGAACATGCAGCGAATCAAGAAGGGCGACGACGTGGTGGTGCTCGCTGGCCGCGACAAGGGCAAGCGCGGCAACGTGCTGCGCGTGCTCGACGAGCGCCGCGCGCTGGTCGACAACGTCAACCTGGTCAAGCGCCACACCAAGGGCAACCCGAGCGCCGGCGAGAGCGGCGGCATCATCGAGAAGGAGGCGCCGATCAACCTCTCCAACCTCGCGCTGTACAACGCCGCCAGCGGCAAGGGCGAGCGCGTCGGCTACAAGCGGCTGGAGGACGGGCGCAAGGTGCGCTACTTCCGCTCCAACGGCGAAGTCGTTGACTTGTCGTGACGCCGACCGAACGAGACGAAACGAAATGGCACGACTGAAACAACAATACGACGGCGAGATCGAGCCGGCGCTGCGCGCGCAGTTCGCCTTGCGCAGCCGCATGCAGACGCCGCGCATCGCCAAGATCACGCTGAACATGGGACTCGGCGAGGCGGTCGCCAACAAGAACGTGCTGAAGACCGCCGCCGAGGACTTGCAGCGCATCAGCGGGCAGAAGGCGGTGGTCACCCACGCCAAGAAATCCGAAGCCGCGTTCAAGATTCGCCAAGGCTGGCCGGTCGGCGCCAAGGTCACGCTGCGGCGCGAACGCATGTACGAGTTCCTCGACCGCCTGATCAACGTCGCCATCCCGCGCATCCGCGACTTCCGCGGGCTGTCCGAGCGTTCGTTCGACGGCCGCGGCAACTATTCCTTCGGGCTGAAGGAGCAGATCGTGTTCCCCGAAATTGACTACGACAACATTGATGCTCTGCGCGGCATGGACATCTGCATCACCACCACAGCGCGCGACGACGCGCAGGCGACCGCGTTGCTGAAGGCATTCAACTTCCCGCTTCGGAGCGGCAACTGAACATGGCACGCAAATCATCCATCGCGCGCGAGGCCAAGCGCCGCCGGCTCGCCGACAAGCACGCCGAGCGCCGCGCGCAACTGATCAAGTCCATCTCCGCGCCGCAGACTGGCGCGCAGGAGCAGTGGGAGGCGATGCTCGCGCTGCAAAGATTGCCGCGCGATTCGAGCAAGTCGCGCCAGCGCAACCGCTGCGCGCTGACCGGCCGCCCGCGCGGCTGCTTCCGCAAGTTCGGGCTGTGCCGCAACAAGTTGCGCGAGGTCATCATGCGCGGCGAAGCGCCCGGCGTGGTCAAGTCGAGTTGGTGATGGCGATGGGAATCAAGTCATGAGCATGTCCGATCCAATCGCCGATATGTTGACGCGCATCCGCAACGGCGCGCAGGCGAACAAGCCGAGCGTGGCGATGCCGGCGTCGAAGGCGAAGGCGGCGATCGCCGCGGTGCTGCGCGACGAAGGCTACATCGCCGGCTTCGAAGTCAGCGGCGACGGCGCCGCGCGCACGCTCGAAGTGCGCCTGAAATACTTCCAAGGCCGTCCGGTGATCGAGGAACTCAAGCGCGTCAGCACGCCGGGCTGCCGCATCTATGCGCGCGGCGACCAACTGCCGTCGGTGCGCAACGGCCTCGGCGTCGCGCTGGTGTCGACCTCCAAAGGCGTGATGACCGACAAGTCGGCGCGCCGCAGCGGCCTCGGCGGCGAAGTGGTGTGCACGGTGTTCTAATCATGTCGCGCATCGCAAAATTCCCGATCGCCGTGCCGAGCGGCGTCGAAGTCGAGGTCACCGATCGCTCGCTTCGCGCCAAAGGTCCGAAGGGCGAGTTGAACCTCGCGCTGGCGCCGGGCATCCGCATCGCCGAGAGCGACGGCGTGCTGACCGTCTCCGTCGTCGGCTCGTCTGGTGTCGGTTCGTCCGGCTCGTCCGATCGCGGCGACAAGAACAGCGCGGCGATGTCCGGCACGATGCGCGCGATGGCGTACAATCTGATCCACGGCGTCAGCCAGGGATTCGAGAAGCGCCTGAGCATCGTCGGCGTCGGCTACCGCGCCCAGGCGCAAGGCGCGAAACTCAACCTCAGCCTCGGCTTCTCGCATCCGGTGGTGTATCAACTGCCGTCCGGGGTGAGCGTCGAGACGCCGAGCCAGACCGAGATCGTGGTGCGCGGCGCCGACAAGCAGCAGGTCGGCCAAGTCGCCGCCGAGATCCGCGCCTTCCGCCCGCCCGAGCCGTACAAGGGCAAGGGCATCCGCTATCACGACGAGCAAGTGCGCCGCAAGCAGGCGAAGAAGAAGTAGTCGCCGAGCGAATCGAACCGAACGAACCGAACGAACCGAACGAACATTGGGCATCGCAACATGATCGACAAAAAGAGAGCGCGGCTGCGGCGCGCCGGCAAGGAGCGAGGGCGAATCACGCGGCTTGGCGCGGCGCGCCTGTCGGTTTATTCCACGCCGCGGCATTTTTCCGCACAGATTTTTGACCGCGACGGCGCGCGCGT
>JBPCXC010000252.1:0-3525 GCA_051008875.1 bacterium | reverse complement strand
GCCGACCTCGCCGCCGCGCGCGCGATCGAGTTCCCGCCGCTCGAAGGCGCGCATCGCCGCGCGGTGCAGGCGACGCTGAACGAGTATGTGCGCGTTGACAATCCGCTCGACTACCACACTTTCATCTGGGGCGACCGCTTAGCGATGCGCGACACCTTCGCGGCGATGATGGCGGGCGACTACGACTTGACGTTGTTGTTGCTCGACACGCCCGCGGACGACCGCGAGAGTCTGGAGATTTGGTTGCGCGCGGTGTCGGCGTTCGCCGACGCATGCGCCGACAGCGGCAAGCGCGGCGCGTTGGTGGCGTCGTTGAGCGAGAGTCTGCCGGATGAAGTCGCGCGTGTGCTGCGCGAGCACGGCATCGCGCCGCTGCAAGGATTGGATCAAGCGTTGGCGGCGGTCGAGGCGGCGTGCAAAATCGGCCGCGCGTGGGCGCGCCAAGCCGCGTTGCCGGCGTTGAATGCGAATCACGATTTCGCCGCGCGCGATGGCTTGCGCCAACTCGACGAGCATGACGCGAAGCAGCGTTTGGCGGCGATTGGATTCGATCTGCCGTCTTCCATCGTTGTGACTTCAGCCGACGAAGCGGTCGCCGCCGCCGAACATCTTTTGGCGCAATCTTCGGCGCAGTCTTCGGTGCAGTCGGGCGGCGCGGTCGCGTTGAAGGCGTTGTCGAACCAGATCGCGCATAAGAGCGAAGTCGGCGCGGTCGCGCTCGACTTGCGCGACGGCGCGCAAGTTCGCGCGCAGGCGACGCGCATGTTGAACTTCGCCGAGCGTTTGCTGGTCGAGTCGATGGTGGTCGGCGCGGTCGCTGAAATGCTGCTCAGCGTTGGCTATAATCCGGCGTTCGGGCATGGCTTGATGATCGGCTGCGGCGGCGCCGAGGTGGAGTTGATCGGCGACCGGCAACTGCTGCTGCTGCCGGTGGACGAGGCAATGCTGCGGCGCGCGCTGTCGCGACTGCGAACCGCGCCGCTGCTGCACGGCTATCGCGGTCGTCCACGCGCCGATGTGGATGCGGTCGTCGCTTGCGCGCTGCGCCTCGGCGAATGGATCGAGCGCGAGCCGAACATCGTCGAAGTCGAGATCAACCCATTGATGATACAGTGCGCGAATCATGGCGCGGTGGTCGCCGATGCGGTGATGACAATGCGCGATGAAACCAACGCAAACCCAACGCTCCATGTTAATGAAGAGTGTGCCGATGAATAGTCCGCCGATGAAGCCCGCTGACGCGATCACCACCAACGTTCGCGGCGCGGTGCTCGAGGTCACGCTCGACCGCCCCAAGGCGAACGCGATCGACTCGCCGACCAGTCGCGAGATGGGGCGGGTGTTCGCCGCGTTTCGCGATGATCCGGACTTGCGCGTCGCGATCTTGACCGGCGCCGGCGAGCGGTTCTTCTGCGCCGGATGGGACTTGAAGGCGGTCGCCGAGGGCGGCGAATCGGCCGCGTCCGACTTCGGCGTCGGCGGCTTCGGCGGGCTGCAGGAGTTGCCGAACTTGAACAAGCCGGTGATCGCCGCGGTCAACGGCATCGCTTGCGGCGGCGGCTTGGAGTTGGCGATCTCCGCCGACTTGATCGTCGCCGCCGAGGGCGCGAGTTTCGCCTTGCCGGAGATCAACGCCGGCACCATCGCCGACGCCGCGACGATCAAGTTGCCGAAGCGCATTCCGTATCATATCGCGATGGAGATGCTGCTCACCGGGCGTTGGATGGACGCCGACGAAGCGCAGCGGCGTGGCTTGATCAACGAGGTCGTGCCGTTGCCGAAACTGCTCGCGCGCGCGCGCGAACTCGCCGAGTTGCTCGCCGCCGGTCCGCCGCTGGTGTTCGCCGCGATCAAGGAATGCATTCGCCTGACCGAGACGATGCCGACGCAGGATGCGTTCGATCTGCTCTATCACAAAGTGCCGCCGACGATCAAGACGCTGTATGAAAGCGAAGACATGATCGAGGGCGCGAAGGCGTTCAGCGAAAAACGCAAGCCGGTGTGGAAGGGGCGATGAACCTGTCGCGCGGGAATGTCGGCGCGCGCCAGCACGGCGCGATGGAATACAGCGAGCCGCCGGCCGATCTCGACGCGGTGCGGCGCTATCGCGTCGGGCGCGTGCGGCGCAAACTGCAAGAACTCGACTACGCCGGCATCTTGTTGTTCGATCAAGTCAATTGCCGCTATGCATGCGACGCCACCAACATGCAGATCTGGTGCGCGCACTACGAGACCCGCTGCGTGTTCGTCGCCGTCGACGGCCCGATGATCCTGTTCGACTACGGCGACTACCCGCACCTCGCCGAAGGCATCTCGACCATCGACGAATACCGCGTCAATCCATCGTTCTATTATTTCGCCGCCGGCCCGCGCGGCGAAGAGATGGCGGCGCAGTTCGGCGCGGTCATCGCCGACTTGGTGAAGACCCACGGCGGCGGTAACACGCGCCTCGCGATCGATCGCCTCTCGCACCTCGGCTGCGAAGCGATCGCCAAGCACGGCGTCTCGATCCACGACGGCCTCGAGGTGATGGAGTTGGCGCGCGCGATCAAGTCGGCGGAGGAACTCGCACTGATGCAGCAGTCCATCGACGTGTGCGAAGCCGGCGTGCGGCGGATGCGCGCGGCGACCGAGCCGGGGATGACCGAGAACGCGCTGTGGGCGTTGCTGCATCACACCAACATCGAACTCGGCGGCGAGTGGATCGAGACCCGCCTGTTGTCGTCCGGCGCGCGCACCTTCCCGTGGTTCCGCGAATCCTCGATGCGCAAGATCAACGCCGGCGAGATGATCAGCCTCGACACCGACTTGATCGGACCGTATGGCTATTGCGCCGACATGTCGCGCTCCTGGATCTGCGGCGACCGCGCGCCGAACGACGAGCAAAAGCGCATCTACGCGCTGGCGCATGCGCAGATCGAACACAACACATCAATCCTCAAAGCCGGCCTATCGTTCCGCGAAGTCGCCGATCTGGCGTGGAAGATTCCCGACGAGTTCGTTGATCATCGCTACGGCGTGCTGATCCACGGCGTCGGACTCGCCGACGAATATCCGAGCATCAAGCACGCCTGCGACTTCGCGGCGAAAGGCTATGACGGCATGCTCGAAGAGAACATGACGTTGTGCGTCGAATCGTACATCGGCTCGGCGCGCAGCGGTGAAGGCGTGAAACTCGAAGAGCAGGTGCTGGTCTGCACCGACGGCATCCGCAAACTGACCAGCGACCCGCTCGAGACCGACTGGCTGTAGCGCGCATGATCACGGTCAAGACGGCCAATCCGACGCAGCGACCGATCGCCGCGTTGATCGCGCAACTCGATGCGTGTCAGTCGTCGCTCTATCCCGCCGCCAGCAATCATTTCGATTCGCAGTCCGAACTCGCCGCCGCGCAGGCGCATTTCGTCGCCGCGTACGAAGGCGCGCGCGTGCTCGGCTGCGGCGCGATCAAGTACTTGCGCGGCGACTGCGCCTATGGCGAGATCAAGCGCGTGTTCGTCGCGCGCGAGGCGCGCGGGCGCGGCG
>JBPCXC010000251.1:0-6485 GCA_051008875.1 bacterium | reverse complement strand
CCTGCGCACGGCGTTGCGGCAAAATCAATCGACAGTTCTCCAAGTGCAAATTGACCGAGGCCATTGACTGCGCAGGCCACACCGTCGGCCAATAGGCGGTGGACGCCGCCAACCGAACACGATGGCCGGCGCTGAAGCGGTGACCGCAATGGCGCAATGGAATACGCAGGCGGTATCGCCGCCCTGGCATCAAATCAACCGCTCGCTGATGGCTTGTATGATGCGTCAAGTTGCACACGATGAAACTGACTCGATCGGATGCGCCATCAGGCGCCACATCGCATAAACGAAACGCCAGCTGCGCCCTCGGACTATCGGCTGAAAATTCGATGTCCACCTCGGGCGCGCCGAGTATTTCGAGCGACTCGCTCAGCGGATCGCCATCGAAGCAAATGGATTTTTCGTCGTCGCGCCGCTGGTCGTCGGGCAACTCGTCGTCGACTCGCATGCCCGGGCAATAGTTGCCGGCGGCGGCGCCGGTGTTTTGCGGACTTCGCAACGTAACTTGTTGCGACGCAATATCAGGTTCGACCGCCAACGCGCCCGGCTTTAAATACAGCGTCAACGGCGGCGCGTCCGGTGGCCACGACGTCTCGGCGATCCAACGCCCCAGTCGCTCCTTCAGTTTCGGCGAAGGCTCGTCGTGCTCCTGAATATAAGCGCGATACGCCGGCAATGACTCGGCGCCGTTTTGTTTTCCTTTCAACCAGCGATCGAACCAGCGGATGACTTCGCCATGGAAATCGCCGCGCGGGCCGACTTTGGCGAGGTGCGGATAGCGATGCTCCCATGGGCCGACGATCGCCTTGGTTGGCGCCGACAAGTGCTCGACCAGCACCGGCGGTGTATCGGAATACGAATCAGCCCAACCGCCAACCGCCAACACCGCGCAACCAATCGCGTCCCAGTCCTCGCATACCGAACCATGCTTCCAATAGGCGCCATGCTGCTGGTGGCGCAGCCAGTTGGCGGCCAAGAAAGGCAAGCGTTGCATGCGGTCAATCCACACTTCGCGCCAATCATCGCGCACGATCGGGTCGGGCGGGCGGCATGTGAACGCGGTCATCTGCGCGCCCCAAGTGAAGTTGTCAATCAGCACGCAACCGCCGATGTAGTGCGTTTCGCGCCGGTAGCGATCGTCGGTCGAACACACCGTGACAATCGCCCTCAACGCCGGCGGGCGGCGCATCGCGATTTGCAAACCGTTGAACCCGCCCCATGAAATACCAATCATGCCCACCGCGCCGCTGCACCATGGCTGCGCCGCGATCCATTCGATGACCTCTTCGCCGGATGCGAGCTCGTCTTCCAGATACTCGTCCGACATGTAGCCATCGGAGTCGCCGTTGCCCGCGATGTCCACACGCACGCCAGCGTAGCCGGCTTCGGCGAAAACTTCGTAGTTGCTTGCGTCGCGCTCTGCGGTGCCGTCGCTCTGGCGATACGGCAAGTATTCGAGGATGGCCGGCGCCGGACGCTTCCGTGCATCATCCGGCAACCACAGCCGCGCTGCCAGCCGCCGCCCATCCGGCAATTCAATCCAAGTAGTCTCGGTAATCATGGTCGATTGGGTTGATGCAAGAAGAACCGCTATAGCGCAAAAATCATCCGCCGTCCACTTCGGCGCCACGGCTCATTCCCATCCATATTGCGTGCCGGGGCAGTATGGAATCGCGCGCCATCAATCCCGATTCACCCGCGCGCCTTCGCTGATGGTGGCGCGGTGGTCTAAGCCGAGTGCGATGAAGGCGCCGCGGTTGCGGCGGGATAGTTCGCGCATTAAGGTGGCGAAGCGGTCGGCGTGGTGGCCGGGTTGTTGGAAGCCGATGCCGTGGATGCGCGCCAGCGGGCGGCCGGTGCGGGGGTCGCGGTTTAGTTCGGCGACGGTGTCGAGCACCGCGTCGTAGGTGTTTCCGCTGTAGTCGTCGCCGAAGATGTAGATGCTGAGTTTTTCGGTGCGCTTGGCGTAGGCGCGCAACGCGATTTGCAGACCCTCGACCGGGCTGCTGTTGGAGAAACTCGACCAAGTCCGCATCAGCGACAGCGCCGAACGCCGACGCCCCGGCGTGTCGGGGATCCATCTTCCGGCATAACTCTTAATTAAGTACACGCCGTTGTCGTTCATCACTTGGAAGCCTTTGACTTGCGGATGGATCGACAGGATGTTGTCCAGTTCGCGGATGACGCGCGGCCACAGCGCGTCGGTCTTCATGCTGCCGGAGGTGTCGATGATGAAGATGATGTGGTCGCTGTCCACCGGAATGCCGCCGACCTTGACCGCGGCATCCGACGCCGACGCCGACGCCGGCGCGGCGGACTGCGCCAGCGATGCGGCTTGGCGCTGCAAGTCGGCGGCGCGCGCGCGCGACTGGTCGAGTCGCCGGCGCACTTTGGCGACATCGGGAATCGGCGCGTCGTGTTCGCCGTCGGCGCGCTGCAACGCGCGCTTGGACGCGATCAACTCGGCTTGGCGTTGCTCGGCGTCGGTCTTGCTTTGTTGCTGCGCGACCACCGCGCCGAGCAAACTCGCGATGGCATCCAGACCGATCGCCTCGCCGGCGTCGGTCTTCGCCAGCAGCACCAGCAGCACCATCGCGCCGAAGCCGCAGCAGATCACGTCGAGGAACGACATGCTGAAGATCTCGCCGTCGCCGCGCCGGCGTTTCATGGCCACGACTCCGCCGGGCTGATCATCAAGCCGGTGGTGGACGACGCCCACAACCAATACGCATACGCCGCGTCCGGGTCGCCTTCGATCGGCAGCAGCACCGCGTTGACCGTCGCCGCGCGGTCGGTGAAAGATTCGATCGCGGCGTAGAACAGCGCCAAGCGGCAGGCGCCGGAGACGGTGTTCGACTTCGACAGCGCGCGGCATTCCTTCAGTTTCTGCAGCACCGACAAGCGCCCGGTGGTCGGCAAGCCGTCGGTGATGACATAGATGTCGGTCGGGCGAATCGCGCTGCTTGCGATCAGCGAAAGCGCGGCGTGCAAGTTGGTCGCGCCGTGCGGATGCAGCGCATCGAGCGCGCGCGTCAGGTTCGTGCGGGCGTCGTCGTCGTCGCCGTCGAGCCATCGCTCGCTCGGCACGAATTCAGGCTTGGCGTTGTAGTGCATCAGCATGTAACGGCTGTCGTCGGGCACGCGCTCGATGATCCAGTCCGCCACCGCGCGCGCGCGACGCCATTTCGGCGCGGCTTGTTTCACCGCGACGCCGGACGACTTGATCTTGATGATGTCCACCAGCCGCTCGTCCGCCATCGACGCGCTGCTGTCGAGCAAGATCAAAATGCGCGCGCCCTTCACGCGCAGTCCGATCAGATGATCCTGCTTCGGTCGGTCGGCGCGCGGCGAGTCGCTCGACTGCGCCGACGCTTGCGTCTTCGCCTGCGCCAACCGCGCTTCCAACGCGGCGATTTCGGCGGTCAAGTCCGTCAACTCCTTCGCCGCCGCCTCGCCTTCGCTTTGCGCGCGCGCGCTGCGCGTGATGCGCGATCGCAGTTGTTCCTTGAGCGTTTCGATCTGCGTCGCCAACGCGCGATTGCGCGATTCAATCCGCGCCGCTTCGGCGCGCAACTCGGCGGCTTCGGCGCGCAAGCCTTCGCCGCTTTCGCCGGCGCCGCTCTCGGCGGTGTGATACTTGACCAGCATGAACACCAAGATGATCGCGCCGAGGCCGCACGCCATGATGTCCAAAAACGCGAGATTGAAACCCTGCGGCCGGCGTTGCATTCGACGCAGCGCAACCAACGGGCGCATCAATGCCTCTCGATGCGGCGCAGCAGAAACTCTTCGCAATACGCCTGCGTGTCCACCACCAACCGGTCTTGCAGGCGCTGCAACTCATGCAGCAAAAACATCAGCAGGATGCTGATGATCAGCGCCACCAGAGTCGAGTTGAAGGCGATGCCGAGGCTTTCGGTCATGCCGGAGATGTCGCCGGCGAGCGCTTGGTCGGCTTGCGACAGCGCCTGGCCGATGCCGCGCACGGTGCCGATGAATCCGATCGACGGGATCGCCCAGATCAAGTATCGGATCATCGAGTTGCCGGCCTCGATCTGCGCCGCCAGCGCTTCGACTCCGGCGACGATCGCGTCCGATGTGTTCTGCACATCGCCGGTGACGACATAGCGCCGCGCCGCCGCGCTCAGCGTCTTGATCAACGGCGAGTCGCGCGCCTCGGCATCGCGCAGTCCGTCGAACTCGCGCAACGCCGCTTGCATCGCCCGCGTCGGTGCGTTGTCGTGCGCGTTGTCGTCGCGCGCGTCATCGTCGTCCGCATCGGCGATGAGTTCGACGTTGAACAAATAACGATGCCGATAGATCGCGTAGCATTTCTCCGCGATCAAATAGATTCCCCAGAACATCAGCACGATGCAAATCTCCTGCTCGTAGTCCTTCACGATCACCGCGAAGGTGCGCGCCACCGCGCCGCCCTGCGCCGCGGCCTGTTGCAACGCGAGTTCCGCTTGCGGGCGAATGAACAACAAATACGCCGCATGCACGCCCGCCGCGCTGGCGAACAAAGCGACCGCAGATTTAAGCAGACTCGGCATCGTCGCGGGTCAAATGTCCACCGGAAAACTAGCCGGACTGTTCAAACTAACCGAATACGGCTCGCCGGCGGCGGACACGTCGAAGCGGTTATGCGCCAGCAACGCGAACGCGAACGCAACCAACGCAAGCCACGCCAAACGCCGCGCAATACGGCGGCGAGTCGCGGTCGCGGCTGCAGTTGTTGCGGCGGTCGCGGTTGCGGTCACGGTTGCGTCGTCAATCATCGGTGTGCTTCATTGATTACATCGAGCGCGCTCATAACGCCGGCGACAAGTAGCGCGCGACGCGGAAGCCGACGTCGTCGCGGGCGTGTTGCAACGCATCGCGGAAACTGGCGCGCAACTCGGTCACGCTGGCCGAGCGGAAGTTCGCGCCCTTGACCACGTGGCCGTCGCCGCCGACATCGCCGAACGGATCGATCTCGACTCGCCCCGGCGCCGGCGGGCGCAAGTCGTACGCGTCGTGCACCCATTCGCTGACATTGCCCGCCATATCATACAGCCCGGCGGCGTCGGCCGGGAACGATGCGGTCGGCGCGACTCCGGCGAAGCCGTCGCGGTAGCGCGGGATGTAGCGCGGCGCGCTCTGCTGGGCGCTTTCATCGGCGAAGTTGCCGCTGTCGTCGGGGATGGTGGCGGCGTCGCCCCAGACGAAACGCGTCGGCGCGGCGCGGCCGGCGACGCGTGCCAGCCATTCCCATTCGGCCTCCGACAACAGCCGATAGCCGTCGGCGCGCGGGTCGAGTCGCGCGCGGTCGGCGGCGAAATGATACGCCGGCGTCAAGCCATCCTGCGCGCTCATCCAGTTGCAGAAGCGCGCCGCATCCAGCCACGACAGATTGCGCGCCGGATGATTTTTGCCGGTCAGCGGAAGCGAACGATAGCGCGCGAACTGCGCTTCGGTGATCTCGGCGACGGCGACATAGAACGGTCGCGTCAACTCGACCTCGCGTTGGAACTCGTTGGCGCGACGATGCTTTTCGCCGACCGTTGAGCCCATGGTAAAACGACCGTCGCCACTCGCGCGCGGGTCGAAGAACTTCATCCTGACGCCGGCGGCGGCGGTCACCAACGGCGTCGCCTCGGCCAGCCGCGCCGACGCTTCGGTTTGCAGCGCGCGCTCGATCAACAGCGGCGCCGACGCGCTTGGCGTCACCGACAACGCCACCGTGCGATAGCCGTCGCGCCGCAGCGCGATGCGTTGCGCCAGCGTCTGCAAGCGCATGCTCTGCGGCGCGACGCCGGCCGCTCGCCCGTTGATCACAATCTCCGCCGGCGGGTCGCTGCGGATGATTACCTCGCCGAGTTCCACCGCCAAATCAAACGACAACGCGCGCCGCTCGCCGTCGCGCAAATCAACCGTCCGCGTCTGCGCCAAGTAACCCGGCTTCTCATAACGCAACGCATGCGTCCGCCCGGCGGGCAATGACAACGCGGTGGTCGCCGCGGTGGTCGCAGTAGAATCGGAATCGGAATCAACCTCGACCGGCGCGCCGTTGACACGCAACACGCCGCCGGTTGGAGTCGCGCGCACGCGCACCGAATTTCGCTGCGCCGACAGCCGATAGTCGCGCGCGACTCGCGGCGCGGCGTTGGTGACGGCGATCTTCTCGTTGATGGACTGATGTCCGTCCGAAGTCACGCGCACGCGATACAGTCCGCCGGCGACGGCGATTCGCAACGGCGTTGCACCGCGGGACTCGCCGTTTAACTCAACCTGCGCGCCGGGCGGTTCGGAGCGAATATCGAGTTCGCCGCGCAACGGCGTCCAAGCCAGATGATGCGCGAGGTCGCGCCCGACTTGCGGCGTAAGTTGCAACGTCTGCGGCAGATGAAACGGATGCACCACTTCGATACGCACCGCGCCCGGCGGCAGATCGCGCTCGAAGGTCGCGGCGACGAACTCGATCGCGCGATCGTTCGCGCCGGCGG
>JBPCXC010000250.1:0-1996 GCA_051008875.1 bacterium | reverse complement strand
GGACAACCGCGGCGTCGCGGAAAATGTCGTGTTGCAGCGGGTGGTCGCCGGCGTTGATGGCCGCGAGACCCGCCGACGCATGCGCGCCGCGCTCGACCAAGTTGGCTTGCTGGCGAAGGCCGACAACGATCCGATCACGCTGTCCGGCGGCGAGCAGCAACGCGTCGGCATCGCCCGCGCGGTGGTCGGCCGCCCGCGCATCCTGCTCGCCGACGAGCCGACCGGCAACCTCGACCCGGAACTCGGCGACGAGATCATGCAGTTGTTCTACCGCTTCAACCAAGTCGACGTCACCGTGCTGGTCGCAACCCACGACCGCCGTCACCTAAGCAACCCCCGCGCCGGCGTCATCGCGCTTGAACAAGGCCGCCTGGCGGACGACCTCTGCCGCGTCGGAGAATCGCGATGACTTATTTATTGCGGCATCTGCAAGTGTTGTTCGACACGCTCGGACAGATGTGGCGGACACCATCTACGCGCGTTGGAGAATCGCGATGACTTATTTATTGCGGCATCTGCAAGTGTTGTTCGACACGCTCGGACAGATGTGGCGGACACCATCGACGCGCGTTGGAGAATCGCGATGACTTATTTGCTGCGGCATCTGCAAGTGTTGTTCGACACGCTCGGACGAATGTGGCGGACGCCGTTGCCAACGTTGATGACTCTTGCCATGCTCGGCATCGCGATGGCGTTGCCGTTGGTACTGCATCAGTTGGTCGGGAGTTTGGCCGAGGCCGCCGGGTCGTGGCGCGATGCGCCGCGCATATCGTTGTTCCTCGACCTCGGCGCGGACGCGCGCAGCGCGGACGAGACCGACGCGTTGGCGCGCGCGTTCGCGCGCGAGTTGCTGCGCCAGCCGGCGATCGACGACATCGAATACATCGCCCCGCGCGACGCCCTCGCCGAGTTCAAGCGCGTCTCCGGCTTCGGCGCGGCGCTCGATCACTTGCCCGGCAATCCGCTGCCGCCGCTGCTGGTGGTGCATCCCGATCCGTCGCAGGAGGTCGCGCAGATCGAGCGGCTGGTGGCGCGGCTGGCGGCGCGCCCGGAAGTGGACAGCGCCAGTTTCGATCAACTCTGGCTGCGTCGCTTAGGCTCAATCCTCGCGCTGCTCGAGCGCGGCGTGCTGGTGTTCGCCGCGCTGATGGCGCTCGCGGTGGTGTTGATTATCGGCAACAGCGTGCGCCTCGGCGTGGTCGCGCGCGCCGATGAAATCGAAATCATCGATCAAGTCGGCGGCAGCCGCGCCTTCATCCGCCGCCCGTTTTTATACTTCGGCGCGATGCACGGACTGCTCGGCGCGTTGCTCGCCTGCGTCATCGGCGGCGTCGGACTGCACTTGCTCGGCCAGCCGGCGGCGACGCTGGCGGCGCTATACCAAAGCGACTTCCGCATCGCGCCGCTCGGCGTGTCCGCGTTCGCAACGCTGGCGCTGGCGGCGGCGTCGCTCGGCGTCGCGGTGGCGTGGGTGACGGTGGAGTTGCGCCTGCGCGCGCAAGCGCGGCGGTGACTGCGCGGCAGCGACTTCGAGTCGGTGCCCGAAGAGTCAGCGCGCGCGGAAGGTGATGCGTCCCTTGGACAAATCGTACGGAGTGAGTTGCACGGTGACCTGGTCGCCGCGCAGGATGCGGATGTAATGCTTGCGCATTTTGCCGGAGATGTGGGCGATGATCTCGTGCCCGTTCTCCAGTTTCACGCGGAAGCGGGTGTTCGGCAGGGTCTCGATGATCGTGCCCTCCATCTCGATGCTCTCTTCTTTGGCCATTCGTTCGATGCGAAATTAAGCAGCGCGCAGTGTACGCGATTTCGCTATCGGTTTCAATCTCTCCTCGCCGTCATTGCGCGTATCGTCCTGATACTCGCCCTTCGGGCTCGCTTCCGCTCGCGAAAAAACGCTCCGGGCGTTTTTTTGCTCGTATCGTCCTGATACTCGCCCTGCGGGCTCGCTTCCGCTCGCGAAAAAACGCTCCGGGCGTTTTTTTGCTCGTATCGT
>JBPCXC010000249.1:0-1497 GCA_051008875.1 bacterium | reverse complement strand
GCGCCGCACGCGTGATCCAACTTGAACGCGTCGAGCGCGATGCCGCCGCCGGTGATGGCGATGCCGATCTGGCCGGTGGCGAGGAACGCGGCGTCGTGTCCGTTCGCGCGCAGCCAGCGATGCACTTCGAGGCCGGCGGTCATCTTGCCGAACGCCATGTCGGTGCCGACCAGCAGCACGCGCTTGTTGCCCAGCGCGCCGGCGCGCGCGGCGGCGATGCGCGGCGCGAAGTTCGGCCGACGCACATCCCAAATCCATTGCCCACGTCGCAGCAAGTGGCCGAATCTTTGATTCAAATCATCGTGCAAGCCGTTGACGATGCACAGCCCGAGTCGCAGCGCGTGCGTCAGCGGCTGCTCCCATTCCGGCGGCGCGCGCCCGCCCGACGGCGCGGTGCCGAGGATCAAAACCTGCGCGCCGAGCCGCGCCGCGTCGGCGACGTCGGCGACCACCGGATAGTCGAGGGCTAAGTCGCACGCCTCGCGCACGCGCTTGCCGGCATGCGCCGAATCGATCACGCAGCACACCGGATTGCGCCCGTAGCGCATCACCCCGAATCCCATCTTGCCGTAGTCGCTGTCGAGATTCTGCTCCATATAAATCGCGACCGGCTGCGTTTCATTCAGCATCGTATTGTTGTTCGTTGGTTTGTTGGTTCGTTGGTTCGTTATCGTTCATTATTGTCCGTTATCGTCCGCGATAATCTCGGCGCCGTGTCCGGGTTGTTCATTCGGCGTGATCACGCCGTCGATCAACCGCGCACCGCGGCACGGGTCGGGGTCCAAGTTCAAATGCGAATCGAGGTCGATGTGATCGATCGCGCCGCCGAGCGCCGCCGCCGCCGAGATTGACAGCGACGATTCGCGCATGCAGCCGATCATGGTCTGCAGTCCGCGTGCCTTCGCCTCTTCGATGATCCGCAGCGCGCCGGTGATGCCGCCGCACTTCATCAGTTTGATGTTGACCCCGTCCACCGCGTCGGCAAAGGTGGCGATGTCGTCGGCGAAGCGGCACGACTCATCGACGAAGATCGGCAGCGGCCGGTCGCGATACAACGCCGGCAACTCCGCCTCCGCGCCCTGCGCCAGCGGCTGCTCGACATACTCGACGCCGCGCGCCGCCAGCCACTTCATCATCGCGCGCGCATCGCCGACGCTCCATCCGCCGTTGGCGTCGACGCGCAGTTTGACGTCGCGGTCGCGCGTGCTTTCGATCACCTGCGCGAACATCGCTTGGTCCGCATCGATGCCGTCGCGCGCGCCGAGTTTCACCTTCAGCATCTTGATCCCGCCGCTCGCGAGCAGTTGCGGCACGCGCTCGCGCGCCATCTCGGGCGAACCGATGCCGAGCGTGATCGAAGTCGGCGCGCGCGGCTTCGCGGTCTTCAGCAAGTGGTATAACGGAAGGCCCTCCGCTCGCGCGCGCAAGTCCCACAACGCGATGTCCAACGCTGCCAGCGCGCACGCCGGCACATCGCGCGCGCGGCCGAGATCGTGC
>JBPCXC010000248.1:0-3692 GCA_051008875.1 bacterium | reverse complement strand
GTTTGTGGTATAACCGGACGACCGACGCGAAGCGCGACGCGGCGCATGCGGCGGCTGACGTGATTGATGCGATTAATCCAATTGATCACGATGCGAATGATGTATGCCGTTATACTGCACCGCGAAGCGCCGCCGCGTTGATACCGCGCATCGCGCATAACACTCGTTCGAAACGCAACCAACAACCTTGCCAGCGACATTGCCAAAGCGTTGCCAAAGCGATTGCGACCGACCGAAATTCTACCAACATTGCCGAAGGAGGCGATCATCATGAAAACAACCTGGCTCAACCATCTTACCACTTCCGCGCTGGCCGCGGCGCTCGCCCTCGCCGGCGCGCTCGGCGCGACCAGCGCCGTCGCCGCCGAGCAGACCTTCGTCTCGATCGGCACCGGCGGCGTCACCGGCGTGTACTACCCGACCGGCGGCGCGATCTGCCGCTTGGTCAACAAGAACCGCAAGCAGCACGGCATCCGCTGCTCGGTCGAGTCCACCGGCGGCTCGGTGTACAACATCAACACCATCCGCGGCGGCGAACTCGACCTGGGCGTGGCGCAGTCCGACTGGCAATACCACGCCTACAACGGCAGCGGCAAAGAGGCGTTCATCTCGGCCGGCCCGTTCACCGAGTTGCGCGCGGTGTTCTCGGTGCATCCCGAGCCGATCAGCATCATCGCCCGCGCCGACTCGCGCATCAAGCACATCGACGACTTGGTCGGCAAGCGAGTCAACATCGGCAACCCCGGCTCCGGCACCGAAGCGACTTGGAAGGTGGTGTGGGACGCGCTCGGCCATAGCAACGACGACTTGAAACTCGCCTCGCAGATGAAGTCGGCGGAGACGCCGAGCGCGCTGTGCGACAACAAGATCGACGCGTTCTTCTGGCTGGTCGGCAACCCGGCGGCGCTGAACAAGGAGGCGACCACCACCTGCGACGCCAAGTTCGTCGAAGTCAGCGGCGCGGCGGTCGACAAACTGGTCGCCGACAACTCGTTCTACCGCTACGCCACCATCCCCGGCGGCATGTACCGCGGCAACCCGAACGACATCAAAACCTTCGGCGTCGGCGCCACCTTCGTCACCTCGACCGCGGTGCCGGACCACGTCATCTACGAAATCGTCAAAGCGGTGTTCGACAACTTCGAAGACTTCAAAAAACTCCACCCGGCCTTCGGCGTGCTGAAGGAAAGCGAAATGATCAAGGACGCCCTCTCGGCGCCACTGCACAACGGCGCAGCGAAATACTACAAGGAACGCGGCTGGCTGTAGGCGACGCGAAAAGGGGGGCGAAAGCCTACCTTTTTTTACTTCATTGCCGCAGTTTGTATGCGGGAATCGCATGGTTTGTTCGCACCACCGCGACAGATTGAAGATTGCCATCCATGGCGACTGGATTCCCCGCATTCCTGCGGGAATGACGGCAATGAGAGGCTCGCTACGCTCGCGCTACACCAACAAAAAACAATCTCCCCCGCCGTCATTCCCGCAGTCTTTAAGCGGGAAAAAACGCTCCCGGCGTTTTTTCCCGGCGTCCCAGCCGGAATGACGGCGCTTTTGCGTGCGTTGGCGGGGTGTCGTTCGGCGGCGGGATGATCGTGCGTGAATGTGATACAAATTCATCGGCTTGCCGAAACTTGCGGGCCGCAATCGTTCGGCGTTGCTTTATTGATTATTGATCGAGGAAATCCAACATGGCCAATCAATCCGACGCCGCCGCCGATGGCGCGCAGCGCGATGACATAGACCAAGACGCGCTCGACGAGATGGTCGCGTCGGCCGACTCCGGCGCGCGGCATCCGTCCGGCGCGGTCGGCGTGCTGCTGGCGTGCACCGCGTTCGCGTGGTCGGCGTTTCAGTTGTGGATCGCGTCGCCGCTGCCGTATGAGTTCAGCGACTACATTCCGGTGCTGAACAACACCGACACGCGTTCGATCCATCTCGCCTTCGGGCTGATGCTCGCCTATCTCGCCTATCCGGCGATGAAGAAGTCGCCGCGCGAGCGCATTCCGGCGCAGGACTGGGCGCTGGCGGCGCTCGGCATCGGCGTCACCATGTACTTGTCGGTGTTCGCCGCCGAGTTGGGCGAGCGTCCCGGGCTGCCGACCACGACCGACTTGATCGTCGCCCCGATCGGCCTCGCGCTGGTGCTCGAGGGCGCGCGCCGCGCGCTCGGGCTGCCGCTGATGATCATCGCCGGCATCTTCCTGCTGTATGTGTTCTTCGGCGATCTCGCGCCCGAGGTCATCGCGTGGAAGGGCGCGAGCTACGGCAAGGCGATGTCGCACATGTGGCTGACCCAGGAGGGCGTGTTCGGCGTCGCGCTCGGCGTATCGGCGTCGATGGTGTTCCTGTTCGTGCTGTTCGGCTCGCTGCTCGAGCGCGCCGGCGCCGGCAACTATTTCATCTGGGTCGCGTTCTCGCTGCTCGGCCACATGCGCGGCGGACCGGCGAAGGCGGCGGTGGTGTCGTCGGGGCTGACCGGGCTGGTGTCCGGCTCGTCGATCGCCAACGTGGTCACCACCGGCACCTTCACCATCCCGCTGATGAAGCGCGTCGGCTTCCCGGCGGAGAAGGCCGGCGCGGTCGAGGTCGCGTCGTCGACCAACGGGCAACTCACGCCGCCGGTGATGGGCGCGGCGGCGTTCCTGATGATCGAGTTCGTCGGCATCTCGTACATCGAGGTCATCAAGCACGCCTTCCTGCCGGCGATCATCTCCTACATCGCGCTGGTGTACATCGTCCATCTCGAGGCGTGCAAGGCCGGCCTGCGCGGCTTGCCGCGCGCGCGCGCGCGAACTTGGCACCAGTCGGCGCTGGCGCTGGCGGTCAACGTGCTCGGCATCGTCATCCTTTCGGGCGCGTGCTACTACTTCTTCAGCGGCCTCAAGAACTTCGCCGGCGAACACACCTTGTGGGCGTCGTCGGCGGTGGTGTTGGCGGTGTATGTCGCGCTGGTGCGCTACGCCACCAACTTCCCCGAACTCGCGCACAGCGACACCATCGCGCAACTGCCGGTGCCCGGCCCGATCATCAAGGCCGGTCTGTACTATCTTCTGCCGGTGGTCGCGCTGATCTGGTGCCTGACCGTCGAGCGCCTCTCGCCCGGGCTGTCGGCGTTCTACGCGTCGCTGCTGATGGTGGTCATCCTGCTGACGCATAAGCCGCTGAAGGCGATCTTCCGCCGCCGCGCCGGCGCGAGTCACAGCGAAGCCAGCGGCGCGTTCGCCGGCGACGATCTCGACGTCGCCGCGCAAATGCGCGAAGGCGTGGGCGACTTCAAGGACGGCATGATCGCCGGCGCGCGCAACATGATCGGCATCTCGGTCGCCACCGCCTGCGCCGGCATCATCCTCGGCACCGTCACCTTGACCGGCATCGGCTTGGTGATGGCCGAGTTCGTCGAGTTCATCTCCGCCGGCAACCTGATGCTGATGCTGCTGTTCACCGCGATCATCAGCCTCATCCTCGGCATGGGCTTGCCGACCACCGCCAACTACATCGTGGTGTCGTCGCTGATGGCGCCGGTGAT
Organism: bacterium; assembly: GCA_051008875.1. Classification (GTDB taxonomy): domain Bacteria; phylum Pseudomonadota; class Gammaproteobacteria; order Arenicellales; family Poriferihabitantaceae; genus JAHRAW01. The sequence continues at coordinate 163 of JBPCXC010000248.1, read as the reverse complement.
CGCCTCGGTCGGCGCCGCCAACGGCTTGATCGTGCCGTTGATCGCGGTGCATCTGTTCGTGTTCTATTTCGGCATCCTCGCCGACGATACGCCCCCGGTGGGACTTGCCGCGTTTGCCGCGGCAGCCATATCCAAAGGTGATCCGATCAAGACGGGCTTGCAG
>JBPCXC010000247.1:0-2416 GCA_051008875.1 bacterium | reverse complement strand
CCCCCCCCCCCCCCTTTCTCCCCTCCCCCCCCCCCCCCCCCCCCCCCCCCCCTTCCCCCCTCCCCCCCGATCAAGGTTGCGGTGGTCATGCGGGAAGTCTCCGGTTGGTGGGGTGGGTCGGTGTTAATGTCGGGCGGGAATATAGCACATCGCGCCGTCATCGAAAGCAAGCAGCCCTTCGGGCTGCCTCACTCGCTTGCGCGAGTGTGGATTGCTCGTATCGTCCCTGATACGCGCCTTGCGGGCTCGCTGCGCTCGCGAAAAATCGCTCCGGGCGATTTTTTCCCGCTTAAAAGACTGCGGGAATGACGGCAGGGGGAGGTGATTGCGGGAATGATGGCGGGGAGATGATAGCGGGAATGACGGTGGGGGGAGATGGGAGATGGAATGACGGCAGGGGGTTTTTCGCGGGCGTCGCGCGTCGCGCGTCGCTTTCTTGACATCTCGCCTGCGGGCTTGTTAGCGTTATTCGCCGAGATTGCCAGAGCATGACTTCGCCGCCCAAACCGACGCCGCCGAATGCGACCGATGATGTTGCGTCGCCGGACGGTGCGCGCGAGGTCAAGTTGAGCGAGCGCGCCGAGCAGGTGTTGAAGGGGTTGATCGGTTTGTACATCAACGACGGTCAGCCGGTTGGCTCGCGCACGTTGGCGAAGCAGACCGACCTTGCGCTCAGCCCGGCGACCATTCGCAATGTGATGGCCGACTTGGAGGCGCATGGTTTGATCGAGGCGCCGCACACTTCGGCCGGGCGCGTGCCGACGCAGAAGGGCTATCGCTTCTTCATCAACGGGCTGCTGAATGTCGAGCCGCTCGAAGCGAGTTTGATCGATCAGCGCGCGCGCGGCGCGATCGAGCGGCGCATGCGCGGCGAGAGCGACCCGCAAAGCATCCTCGCCGGCGCCGCCGAGATGCTGTCGCAGATCACTTCGTTCGCCGGCATCGTCTCGGTGCCGGGCAAGAGCCAGTCGCACATCCGCCAGATCGAGTTCCTGCGCCTGTCGCAGCGGCGCGTGCTGGCGATCTTGGTGACCGACGACGGCCAGGTGCAGAACCGCGTGCTGTCGGCCGAGCGCGAGTACAGCGAGTCGGAGTTGGTCGAGGCGGCGAACTGCTTCAACGCCAGTTACAGCGCGCGCACCTTGCGCCGCGTGCGCGCCGAGTTGCTCGCGCACATGCGCCGCGACCGCGCCAGCATGCAGCGCGAGATGCGCACCGCGATCAGCATCGCGCGGCAGTTGTTCGATCTGGACGATCTCGGCGACGACGCCGAAACGGTGCTGGTCAGCGGCGAGAACAACCTGCTGTCGATCCCCGACTTCGGCGAACTGGAGAAACTCAAGCAGTTGTTCGACACCTTCAAGACCAAGCAAGTGCTGTTCGACTTGCTGCAAAAAAGCATGTTCGCCGACGGCGTCAACATCTTCATCGGCGAGGAATCCGGCTACCGCACCTTCCGCGACTGCAGCATCATCGCCGCGCCGTATGAAGTCGATCAGCAGCGCGTCGGCGTGCTCGGCGTGATCGGGCCGACGCGGATGAACTACGACGAAGTCATCTCGGCGGTGGACATCACCGCCAAACTCCTCGGCAGCGCGCTCAGCGCAAACAGCCGCCAGCACTGAGCCGCGGCGGACTCCAACGCCGCCGATGACGCAAATCGAGAACCTGTTCGCGCAACTCGACGCCATCGAGCGCGCGCCGGTGGCGCGATGGCATCCGCGCGAGTCGCTCGACATCGGCCTGCGCGTCGATGCCGACGGGCAATGGCGTTGCCGCGGCTCGACGATCGCGCGCGCGCGCATGGTCAAACTCTTCGGTTCGGTGCTTCGCTTGGACGCGGACGGGCGTCATTACTTGGTCACGCCGCGAGTCAAGTATCCGGTCGCGGTCGCCGACGCGCCATTTCGCGCGGTCGAGTTGCGCCGGCGCAAAAGCGGTCGCGCGCAGGAGTTGTTCTTCCGCACCAACATGGACGACGTGGTGCGCGCCGACCGCGAGCATCCGATCCAAGTCCGCGCCGGCCCGGCGCCGTACGTCGAAGTGCGCGACGGCTTGCAGGCGAAGATCACCCGCGCGGTGTATTACGAACTGACCGAGTTGCTCGAAACTTTGGGCGAACGCGAAGCGCGCGACGAAGTGAATCGCGACGGCGAAGATGACGGCGATGAAAGCGGCGATGAAGACGGCGAAGTGCTCGGCGTATACAGTGCCGGCGAGTTCTTCCTATTCGGCCGCGCGCGATAAGAGCGAAAGGAATTACGCATCAGCGCATGCCCGCCGCCGTCATTCCCGCAAAGCAAAAGGTTCGCTTACGCTCGCACACGGTGAAAAAACTCCCCTTCTCGTCATTCCCGCAGTCATCCTCCCCCCGCCGTCATTGCGCGTATCAGGATGATACGCGCAATGACGGCAA
>JBPCXC010000246.1:0-6970 GCA_051008875.1 bacterium | reverse complement strand
GGGATGAACTGCGCCATCGCCCGCCGCCCGGCGAACTGACGCCGGAGCGCTGGTGGGCGGGGCTGAAGCGCGCGCGTCACAGCATGGCCAATCCGCTGCCGCTACGCGACCAGCGCAACCGGCCGATGATGTTCACCACGCCCGCTCCGGTGCTGCGCATGCTGCACGGCATCGATCGTCGCGCCGACGGCAGCGTCGGCGCGGAGACGCCGCTGGTCGCGAGCGAGGGGCGCAACCGCTATCTGATCACCTCGCTGATCGAGGAGTCGATCGCCTCCAGCCAACTCGAGGGCGCGGCGACCACGCGCAAGGTCGCCAAGGCGATGCTGCGCAGCAACCGCCCGCCGCACGGGCGGTCGGAGCGGATGGTGCTGAACAACTACCGCGCGATGCAAGCCATCCGCGCGTTGCGCGACCAAGCGCTGACGCCAGACATGATCCTTGAACTGCATCGCATCATCTGCGCCGACACGCTCGACGACCCGGCCGCGCTCGGCCGCCTGCGCAAAGCCACGGATCGGATTCATGTGGTCGCGGCCGACAGCGTCACCGTGCTGCACCAGCCGCCGAGCGCGGCGACGCTGCCGCGGCGGCTGCAGCGGCTGTGCGATTTCGCCAACCAGCGGCGCAGCGAACAAGCCTTCGTGCATCCGGTAATCCGCGCCATCGCGCTGCATTTCATGCTCGGCTACGATCATCCATTCGCCGACGGCAACGGCCGCACCGCGCGCGCGCTGTTTTACTGGAGCATGGCGCGGTCGGGCTATTGGCTGATGGAATACGCCTCCATCTCGCGATTGCTGCGGCGCGCGCCGGCGAAATACCAGCGCGCCTATCTGCACACCGAGACCGACGGCAACGACACCACCTACTTCATCATCCACCAACTCAAGGTCATCGAGCGCGCGATCGAAGCGCTACATCAATACATCGCGCACCAGAGCGAAGAGCAACGCGGCGTCGAAGAGTTGCTGCAGCATTCGCCGCGACTCGCAGGAAGGTTGAATCATCGCCAGACCGCCCTGCTCGGCCATGCGCTGCGCCATAGCGGATATGGCTACACGGTGGAGAGCCATCGGCGCTCGCATCGGGTTACCAAGCAGACCGCGCGCACCGATCTGCTATCTTTGGCGGAATTGAATCTACTGGAGCGGAGCAAGCGCGCGCGCGCGTTTTGGTTCCACGCGCCCGACGATTTGCGCGCGCGCTTGGAGAAGCCCGCCGCTCGCCGCGCGCGGACGCGTCGCGCACCCGCCAAGCGCTGAGCCGCGGCAGCGCGATTCTGCTACCATACTCGCCCCCAAATCCCGGCCGAAACGCCATGCCCGCGAGCAAAAAGACCCCGCGTAAACGCGGCCAAGGCAATCACATGCTGCCCGATTTCGAGAAGTCGCTGGCGGAGTTGGAGCGGATCGTGCAGCGCATGGAGCAAGGCGAGCAGTCGCTGGAGCAGACGCTGCGCGACTTCGAGCGCGGCATGACGCTTTCGGATGAATGCCAGAAAAGCCTCGACGCGGCGCAGCAGCGCGTGGAAAAACTGGTGAAAAAACACGGCGGCCATCGCTTGGAGGCGTTCGCGCAGGAGGACGATAAAGATGCGGATGATGGCGACGAGGATGAGTACGATGACGAGGACGATGAATCCGACGACGAATAAAACCACGACGGCGCGAATGGAAACGACGATGCGAAGTGAGCGCGCGTCGCGCGCGCGGCGGGCGGGGCGTTGAGCGGCTTCGAAGCCGCTTGGGAATCGTATCGCCAGCGAACCGAGCGCGCGCTGGCGTCGCGCTTGGGGGAGTTCGATCAATCTCCGGCGCGGCTGCGCGAGGCGATGGAATACGCCTGTCTGAACGGCGGCAAGCGGTTTCGCGCGATGCTGGCGTACGCCTGCGGCGAGATCGCCGGCGCCGAGTCGCAAGCACTCGATGCGCTGGTGGCGGCGGTGGAGATGATCCACGCGTATTCGCTGATCCACGACGACCTGCCAGCGATGGACGACGACGACCTGCGCCGCGGCCGGCCAAGTTGCCACGTCGCCTATGATCAGGCGACCGCGATCCTCGCCGGCGACGCGCTGCAAAGCGCCGCGTTCGAGACACTGTCATGCGCGCCGATGCCGGGCGTGACGCCGACGCGGCGGCTGCGCATGATTCAAACCCTGGCGCGAGCGATCGGCGCGCGCGGCATGGTCGGCGGTCAGGCGCTCGACATCGAAGCCACTGGCACGGCGAACCATGACGCGACGAACGACGACGCAACAACCAACAACACACGACTAGCGCGAATCCATCGCCTTAAAACCGGCGCATTGATTCGCGCCGCCGCGGGTTTGGGCGGGCTGGCGGCGCCGCGCGCCGAAGCGCGGTGGCTGGCGCGGCTGGACGAATACGCCGCGTGTCTCGGGCTTGCGTTTCAGATCGCCGACGACTTGCTCGATGAAAGCGCCAGCGAGACCTCGGGCAAGCCGCGCGGCGCCGACCGGCGGATGCAAAAATCAACTTGGGTCTCGATCTTCGGCGCCGAGCGCGCGCGCGCGCAGGCGCGCGATCTGTCGCGCAAGTCGCTCGAAATCGCGGCGTCGCTGGGCGATAATCCGCGGATACTTCAGCAACTCGCGCGGTTCGCGGCCGACCGGAGATTCTGATGCCGACGGACAATCCCTATCCGCTGCTCGACCACATCGACTCGCCGGCCGACTTGCGCCGGCTGCCGCGCAAGCAACTGCCGGCGTTGGCCGACGAGATCCGGCGATTCCTGATCGACATCACCTCGCGCACCGGCGGCCATCTCGCGCCCGGGCTCGGCACGGTCGAACTGACCCTCGCGCTACACTATGTGTTCGACACGCCGCGCGATCGGCTGGTGTGGGACATCGGGCATCAAGCCTATCCGCACAAACTCATCACCGGACGGCGCGACGCGCTCCACACCATCCGCCAGCATCGCGGCCTGTCGGGCTTCCTCAAGCGCGCCGAAAGCGAATACGACACCTTCGGCGCCGGCCACGCCAGCACCTCGATCAGCGCCGCGCTCGGCATGGCGGTGGCGGCGCAACTGCAGGGCGAGGCGCGCGAGGTGGTGGCGATCATCGGCGACGGCGCGCTCACCGGCGGCATGGCGTTCGAGGCGCTGAACAACGCCGGCGACTTGGACGCCAACCTGCTGGTGGTGCTGAACGACAACGACATGTCGATCTCGCCGAACGTCGGCGCGATGCCGCATTACCTCGCGCGCATCCTCGCCGGCCGCGCCTACACCAGCGTGCGCGAAGGCAGCAAGACCGTGCTCAGCACCTTGCCGCCGAAGGTCAAGCACTTCGCGCGCCGATGGGAGGAGCACATGAAGGGCATGGTGATGCCGAGCACGTTGTTCGAGGAACTCGGCTTCTACTACATCGGCCCGATCGACGGCCACAACATCAACGCCGTGATCGCCACGTTAAAGAGCATGCGCGGCAAGCCCGGCGCGCGCTTCCTGCACGTGGTCACGCAAAAGGGCAAAGGCTTCGAGCCGGCCGAGGGCGACCCGTGCGTCTATCACGGCGTCACCCCGTTCGACCCGCACACCGGCAAGATGGAGAAGAAGAAAAAAGGCGTCGCCTACACCAACGTGTTCGGCGACTGGCTGTGCGACATGGCGGCGCGCGACGACAAACTGGTCGGCATCACCCCGGCGATGCGCGAAGGCTCGGGCTTGGTCAAGTTCGCCGACGAATACCCGCAGCGCTACTTCGACGTCGGCATCGCCGAGCAGCATTCGCTGACCTTCGCCGCCGGCCTCGCCGCCGAGGGCTTCAAGCCGGTGGTGGCGATCTACTCGACCTTCCTGCAACGCGCCTACGACCAACTCATCCACGACGTCGCCATCCAGGAACTCGATGTGACCCTGGCGATCGACCGCGCCGGCTTGGTCGGCGCCGACGGCGAGACCCATGCCGGCAGTTACGACTACGCGTATTTGCGCTGCGTGCCGGGGATGGTGATCATGGCGCCGGCGGACGAAGCCGAATGCCGCGACATGCTGTTCACCGCCTATTCCCACCGCGGCCCGAGCGCGGTGCGCTATCCGCGCGGCGGCGGCCCCGGCGTCGCGGTGCGCGCGCAGATGCGCAACCTGCCGATCGGCCAAGCCGAGATCCGCCGACGCAGCGACCGCGACGGCGGAGTCGCGATCCTCGCCTTCGGCTCGATGGTCGCGCCGGCCGAGCAAGTCGCCGACCAACTCGGCGCCGCGGTGGTCAACATGCGCTTCATCAAGCCGCTCGACGAGACCACCGTGCTGCAAATGGCGGACGCGCATTCCTTGCTGGTCACGATCGAAGAGCACGTCGTCGCCGCCGGCGCCGGCTCGGCGGTCGGCGAACTGCTGCGCCGACACGGCCGCAACGTGGAAATGCTGCACCTCGGCCTCCCCGACACCTGCATCGGCCACGGCACACAACCAGAACAACGCGCGGAATGCGGCTTGGATGCGGATGGCATCCAACGCAGCATCGTGCAGAAACTGGCAACGATGTCGTTGCCGGGCACGGCGGGCGGTGCGGTGCAGGTGGCGGAGGGGTGAAGTGGCGAAGGGGTGATTTGGTAAGTCGGCAAGCGGCCGCATCTCCCCTCGCGGTCATTTCCGCAGTCGCCTCCCCCAGCCGTGATTGCCGCAGCCTTTAAGCCGGAATCCACACTCGCGCAAGCGAGTGAAGCAGGCCGAAGGGCTGCTTGCTTTTGATGCAAGCGGGTAATCGCCACCCCTTAACCAACTAACTAACTGCCCAACCAATACACTACCCACGCCCAGCATTCTTAGCAATATCACGCAGAATCACAAGCGCCAACTCCAATGCCTCCTCATCCTTCGGGTTCTCGGTATACACCACATACGCCGCCCGTTGCGTGCTCGGCGCGCCGCCGACCAAGTGCAGTGCGCCGTTTTCCACCAGCGGTTCGACCATGCGCAGCGGGAAGTAGCCGGAGCCGCCGTTTTGCAGGATGTATTGCAGGCCGAGCGCGCCGAGGCCGACCGACACCGCCGGCGTCTCCATGTCCGGGAACGCTTCGCCGTGGTGCGTGCGGAAGGTGTCGCCCCAGTCCACGAACACGTAGTCTTCGACCCAGTTGAGCGAGACTTCGCGGCGGTCCTTGGCGGCCATCACTAAAGTTTCTTCGAACAAGTCCTCGACCACCAAGCCGCCAGCCTGGCGCGGTTGATACATCACGCCGATGTCGAGCAAGCCATCGGACAACTGCCGCATTAAACTGTTGGAGTAATCCGCTTGCACTTGCAACGCGACCGTCGGCGCTTGCGCGCGCATGCGCGGCATCCATTCCAGCACCAGTTGCTCCCACAGACTCACCTGAGCGCCCAGCGCGAGCACGGTGCGATAGCCTTCGGGCAGCGCGACTTGCTGCAGCGACTGCTGCCACATGCGCTCGATGCCTTCGGCGTAGCGGCGGAAGCGTTGCCCGGCGGAGGTCAGTTCGACGCCGGAGTGGCAGCGCACGAACAGCGTGCGGCCGAGCTGCTCCTCCATCGCCCGCACGCGTCCGCTGACGGTTGACTGGGTCACATTCAGCGCCTCCGCGGTGCGGCTGAAACTGCCGCTGGCGGCGATTTCCAGGAAGGTGCGGATATGCTCGAACTTCATGTGAAGGGACTCCTCGGTAATCGGCTGGCAATCGGATTTCCCGATAATTTATATCAGAAAAAACCGCTTTCCACATACAAATTTAAGGCGCAAATTTCGCGCCATGATCACCGACCCGTCCGTGCCGACCGACCGACCGACCGCTGGAATCCTGCTGTGCGTCGCCGGGCTGTTCCTGTTCAGTTTGCAGGACATCATCATCAAGCATTTCAGCGGCGACTACTCGGTGCTGCAGATCGTGTTCATCCGCAGTTTGGTCGCGCTGGTTCCGGTGTTCATCATCGTGCTCGCGGTCAGCGGACGACGCGGACTGGTCGCGCATAAGCCGAAACTGCTGTGGCTGCGCGGCTTGCTGTCGTTCCTCGCTTATCTCACGTATTACCTCGCGGTCGCCGCGTTGCCGTTGGTGGATGTGGTCACGATGGTGTTCACCGCGCCGATCCTGGTCACCGTGATGTCGGCGGCGTTGCTGAAGGAAACGGTCGGCGCGGCGCGTTGGATGGTGGTGTTGATCGGCTTCGTCGCGGTCATCATCGTAATCGGGCCAAGCGGCGAGTTCGCGCATCTGGCGAGCGCGCTGGCGTTTTTCGCCGCGCTCACCTACGCCGGCTCGATCATCGTCACCAGATTCATCGGCGCCGACGACCACCCGTGGAGCATCACGCTGTACTCGATGTACGCGTTCACCGCCAGCAGCATCGTCGCCGGCATCGCGGTGTGGCTATTCGGCGACGTGCTGGCGACGCGCGACCCGTCGTTGCAATTCTTGTTGCGCCGTTGGACGATGCCGCCGCCCGCCGACTTCGCGCTGATGATCTTCCTCGGTCTGAACTCCGCGCTCGCGCTGTTTTGCTTAATCAAGGCGTATTGCGTCTCGCCGGCGAGCGCGGTCGCGCCGTTCGAATACACCTACCTCATCTGGGCGGTGTTGTTCGGCTACTTCATCTGGGGCGAAGTGCCGCGCGTCACCAGTTTGATCGGCGTCGCGCTACTGATCGCCTGCGGGCTGCAACTGCTGCGCCGCGAAATGCGCTTGGCGCGACTCGCCAACGACACGCCGCGACCACCCGCAGCGATGCAACGCAAACCGCTATGGCGCATCGCACGCGGATGGGGCAACTGATCGCCGCCAGTTTGTATCGGCGCCGCGCTCATTCCCGCTTATCGCCGCCGTCCGCGCACGATCGATTGCGTCCGGCTTACGGCAGCAACGCGAAAATTCGCGCCTGCGCCTGCGACCCGCCACGCACCGGCAGCACGCCGATGACCGCGGTCGCGCCGGTCGGCGGCAACTCGTCGAGCGACGCCAGATTCTCGACCTGATACTTG
>JBPCXC010000245.1:0-2062 GCA_051008875.1 bacterium | reverse complement strand
GCGTTGCGCCGCCTCGTTCATTCGGTTGCGTATTTGCATACGCGCCCTCGTTCGCTCGTTGCGCGCCTTGCCTATCGGAAAAAATCCGGCGCGAGTTGTTGTTGTCGCCGCCGCCGACATCGGCGTAGCGCGCGAAGGCGCGGGCGAGGTTGCGCAGTGGCATGCATACCGCCGGCAAGCCGCAGCCGTCGCGTTCCCACGGCAGTGCGAACGCGTCCACCTCGGCCAACTCCGACAGCGTTTGCATCCACGCGCGTTGCGTCGGGTGGTCGTATTCGCTGTAGCCGCGCATCTCGACGCCGAGGTGCTTCGCCAGGGTGAGCATGCCGACGTGCTTGCCGGAGCAGTTTTGATGCGCCCGCGTCGGCGCTTCGCCGCGCGCGATCAAGGCGTGGGCGACGCGCTCCATCAGCGGCAGGTCGGGGCCGCATTCGAGATCGTCGACGCCAAGGTCGAGGCGTGCGAGCCATTCGCGCACGGCGCGGAGGTGGAAGTCTTCGGCGCTGTGCGAGGCGCACGACAGCGCGATCTCGGCCGGAGTGACGTCGAAGCGATCGGCCGCGCCGCTTTCAATCAGCGGGATCGCCTGGAAGATCTTCAGCGCCGAGCGCGGATAGATCGACTTCGACGGATTGCCGATCGACAGCACCAGTTCGCCGTCCGCATTGACCGCCGCGACGCTGCCGCGATGCAGCGACTCGACCTGCTCGCCGCGATACACCTCGACCAGCACCGGATTGTCCGGCATCGTCATCGGATGGTTATGCGTGGGTTCATGCGAAACACTTTAGTAGGCGACCGCAACCGAATGCGCGAAACATCGTTGCGGTGGTAGCCGCGCGAGTATAAAACAACTTAGAATCGCGCGTCAGCGTTCATTGACTCAAATCCATGCGCACCTCCCAACGCTTGCTCGGCACCTTGAAGGAAGTCCCGGCCGACGCCGAGATCGTCAGCCATCGGCTGATGCTGCGCGCCGGGCTGATTCGCCGCGTCGCCGCTGGCATCTACGACTGGCTGCCGACCGGCGTGCGCGTGCTGCGCAAGGTCGAGCGCATCATCCGCGAGGAGATGGATCGCGCCGGCGCGCAGGAGGTGCTGCTGCCGGCGGTGCAGCCGGCCGAGTTGTGGCGCGAGTCGGGACGCTGGGAGGAATACGGACCCGAACTGCTGCGCTTCCGCGATCGCCATCGCCGCGACTTCTGCTTCGGTCCGACACACGAGGAAGTCATCACCACGCTGCTGAAGAACGAGATCCGAAGTTATCGCCAACTGCCGGCGAACTTCTATCAAATCCAAACCAAGTTCCGCGACGAAATCCGTCCGCGCTTCGGCGTCATGCGCGGGCGCGAGTTCATCATGAAGGACGCGTATTCGTTCGGCGTCGACCGCGACTCGCTGCGCCGCGCATACGACACCATGCACAAAACATACTGCGCAATCTTCGACCGCATGGGTCTGCGTTATCGCGCGGTGGTCGCCGACTCCGGCAGCATCGGCGGCGACACCTCGCACGAGTTCCACGTCATCGCCGACTCCGGCGAGGACGCGATCGCGCTGTCCACCGAAGGCGACTACGCCACCAATCTCGAACTCGCCGAAGCGTTGGCGCCGACGCATGAGCGCGCGCCGCCGGGCGAGGCGATGCGCTTGGTCGATACGCCCGAGGTCAAGACCATCGCCGCGCTGGTGCGCGACTTCAAGTTGCCGATCGAGCGCACCATCAAAACGTTGGTGGTCGAAGCCGCCGACGAACAACCGTCGGGACATAAGTTGATCGCGTTGTTGGTGCGCGGCGACCACGAACTGAACGCGATCAAGGCGGCGCGGCTGGAGCAAGTCGCCAGCCCGCTGCGGATGGCGGACGAAGCCGACATCCGCGCCGCCATCGGCGCCGGACCGGGCTCGCTCGGACCGGTCAACTTACCGATCGAGTTCATCGCCGACCGCGCGGTCGCGGCGATGTCGGACTTCGGCGCCGGTGCCAACATCGAAAGCAAACACCCCTTCAGCCCCCACCGGGGGAGCGAAACGCCCCTTCTCTTCTCCACCCCTTCCCCCT
>JBPCXC010000244.1:0-4401 GCA_051008875.1 bacterium | reverse complement strand
GCGTGGTGCCGCGCGCGGCGCGTTCGCGCGCGAGCACGCGGCGGCAGATGCGCGCGAGCGAATCCGAAGGCGGCGAGTCGGCGCGCAAATCTTCGGCGCAATGTTGGTCGCGCGCTTGCGCGATCGCTTGCAATGCTTGCGCGATCGCGCCGACATGCGCCGCGCCGCCGATGCCGTCGCACGCGAATGCGCATCGCGCGAGCGACTCGAACCCTAAGTTGATCAACAATCCGCCCGCGCTCGGCGGCGGATTGGTGGCGAGGCGATGGCCGCGGTATTCGACTTCGAGCGCGTCGCGCTCGAACACTTCGTAGTCGCGCAAGTCGGCGCGCGTCAGCCAGCCGCCGGCGCGGCTTTGCTCGACGATGCGCCGCGCGATTTCGCCGCGATAGAACAACGCATCGCCTTCGCGCGACAACGCCTCGAGCACGTCGGCGAGGCGCGGATTGCGCAGCACATCGCCGGCGCGCGCCAACTCGCCTTTGCTGCTTTCGCTGGCGAACAACGGGAAGGCGGACGCGGTGCGATAGATCGGCGCGACCAGCCCGAGCAGATAGGATTGGAACGCGTTGACCGCGACGCCGGCGCGCGCCAGTTCGATCGCCGGTCGCGCCAACTCGCGCATCGGCATGCTGGCGAGACGCCGATGGACGCTGAACATTCCGCGCACCGCACCGGGAGTCGCGCAGGCGCCGAGGCCGATGTGGAACGCTTGGCGCGCGGCGCCGAAGTCAACGGTGACGGTGCGGAAGTCCGCTTCATCGCCGTCGCGCGACTTGGTCTTCGGCGTGTGCGCGAAAAAATCGAACACGCGACTCGAGCCGTCGCCGACGCGCGCGAGCAAATGCCCGCCGCCGCCGAGCGACACCAACACCGGCTCGGCCACGCACGCAACCCAAAAGCCGGCGATGACCGCATCGAAAGCATTGCCGCCGTCGCGCAAAATCTCAGCAGCCGCCTCGGCGGTCAAACGATGACCGGCGGCGACCGCGCCTTTCATGCGCGATGCGCGAGTGCGATTCGAGGACGCGGCGGGCGGGCGGTTGGATTCGTCATTGCCATGCATCGGTGCTCACGCAACGTCCGCCGACGTTCGAAAAAATCGCGACCGCGACTTTCGTGCGCGATGCGCGCGGGCGCATCATTCCCACACATCAGTACTCAAGTAGCGTTCGCCCGTATCCGGCAGGATCGCCAGCAGTGTTTTGCCGCGGAATGATTCGCGTGCGGCGACTTCGAGCATGCCGCTGGTCGCGGCGCCGCAGGAGATGCCGCAGAGGATGCCTTCGCGGCGCGCCAAGTCGCGGGTGGCGCGATATGCTTGCTCGGTGGTGATCGCGATGACTTCGTCATACGAAGTCGGGTCGAGCGTGTCGGGGATGAAGCCGGGCGCGGTGCCCATGATCTTGTGCTTGCATGCGATGCCGCGCGACAGGATCGGCGAGTCCGCCGGCTCGGTGGCGATGATGCGGATCGTTGGATGCTTCGCGCGCAAGTGGCGCCCGAGTCCGGTCACGGTGCCGCCGGTGCCGGTGGTCAGCACCACCGCGTCCAACTCGGCGCCGAAGTCCGCCCAGATTTCGTTCGCGGTCTGCTCGTGCGACGCCGGGTTGGACGGGTTGTAGTGCTGGCCGACGAAGTAATAGCCGTGCTCGCGCGCAAGCCGCCGCGCCTCTTCGATCGCGCCGACCGTGCCTTGCGCCGCCGGCGTCAGCACGACCTCGCCGCCATACGCGCGCAGAATCAGTTTGCGCTCATCGCTCATGTCCTCGGCCATGGTGAACACCGCGCGATAGCCCTTGACCGCCGCGACCATCGCCAAGCCGATGCCGGTGTTGCCCGAGGTCGGCTCGATGATGGTGTCGCCCGCGCGCAATGCGCCGGCGGCCTCGGCGTCCTCGATCATCCGCAACGCCGGCCGGTCCTTCACCGACCCGCCCGGATTGAACGACTCCAACTTGACCCACAACGCGCAGCCGAGATCGCCGCCGAGGCGATGCAACCGCACCGCCGGCGTCGCGCCGATGGTGTCGAGAATGCTGCGGTGTTTCATAACGATGCGGATGCGGAGGATGCGCCATTGTGGCAGAAAACGCGCGGCGCGCTAACGGCGTCGGCGCGCGCAGGTCAGAAGCCGTATTTGCGCGCCAGTTGCCGCGCCAGCCATTCGGTCGGGGGATTGTCCGCAAGCGCGGCGGTCAGCGCTTGCCAACTGCAGGACCGCAGCAACGACGAATCGCGCAGCGCGTCGCGAGCGGATCGGAATTGATCGCAAGCATCCCCGCCGCGCTGGAAAGCCGGGTTGCGATGATCGTAGATCACCAGCGCGTGGGCGGATTCGATATCGGCCGCGCCGTCGGCGCCGACGCAGGCGGCGAGCAGATTGCGCGCGATCTGATAGGTGAATCGCAGCGGGCATGACTCATAGTCGCGATCGTTCTTCCAACGGAACAATCGCGGCGCGTGGCGCCAGTATGCAATGCCGCGCTCGCTCAACGAGCAACGATCTTCGCGTCCGCGCTGGCGCGTGTAACTCCCGTCGCAATGATCGCGCTGGTAGTTCTTCTTCTCAGGCCGCATACCCGGCCGCGAGCACTGGCCGAAACTGGATTCGGTGAACTTGCATTCCACCGCGACGCGGCGCGCGCCGGAAATCAGCACATCCACCGACGTGGGCATTGGCTCGTTCAGGAATCCAACTTCATACTCCAGTTGCGCCGATGCGCGTCCCAAATCCATGCCGAAGGCGGGCAGTCCTTGGTCAGTCGGCAGGTTATTCAGCGCGTCGAACTGGCCAGCGACCACCAAGTTGGCGAACGCCGACTGCGCCAATGCCTGCGAACTCTTCATGCTGCGAAACCAGCGATGCCTGCGCGCAAGCACGCCGACGATCTTCTTCCTCGTCATCGCATTTGCGCTCGACGGAAGCAGGATGTTGCAATCGGAATGTTGTTTCTGGAACACCGGCGGGCGCGTCGCATCGCCGCGCGAATCGCGGTCCAGCAACGCCAGCAGATTCTCGCGCTCGGCGTAATCCCAAAGTTGGTCGTAAATCTCGTTCATCGCGCCGTTACCAAGCCGATTCCAAACACCATTTTCCGTCAAGGCGAGGCTTCACGTCGCGACTTCCCATCGAAAATCCCGCCCCGCGCAGCGCGGCGAAATGGCTTCGCACGCCGACTCGCTCGACGATGGCATCGGCCAGTTCCTGCAATCGCGGCCGCCAGTCGCCGGCTTTTTTGTGCTGGATGTATTTTTCCCAGTACGACATCGGCGCCAGCACCATAAGGCGCGGCTTGTGCGCGGTGAAACTGACCTGATGCTTCGATTGCGCCTCTTCGGCGATTGCATTCATGTTGGCTTCGACCACCGCGCAATACGCCAACGCTTCGAGAAACGCGAACAGCGGCGTGCCAGGCTTCCCGTTGCCGGAAGCAACCTTCAGTTCGATCACGCACGGATGCGCATCATCAATCACGGCGAAAAGATCGACCTTCCCAATGCGCCGATCGGCCCTCTTCGATTTCAGCGGAAACTGATAGTCCAGCAACCGCAACGCGGATAGCCCGGCATAATCAACCGCTCCCAAAGCGGCGAAATCATTGAATAACGCCATCGCCAAATGCTCTTCGTTTCGGTTGGATTTTTTATCCCCGCTGGGAAAGCCGCTGCGGTCGCCGAAATATTTCTTGCCGCAAAAATGGCGATCCGGCGCACCAGCGCGACACCGTTCATATGCTTCGGTCAACCGACCCAAATCTAATCGGCCGATGCAATCGCAAAACTGGGATACATTGTTCACCCCCTGCTCATCGCGAAACGCCAGCAGATCGCAAGATCGCGGTTCCTTGGATGAGCCACTCACCGCTGACACCTCGCGCAATAGAAGGTCGAGCGTTGCGCGATGATGGTGTTGCGGATCGGAGTGCGGCAGATGCGGCATGGTTGGCCGTCGCGGCCGTACACCATCAACTCCTGCTCGAAATAGCCGGGCGCGCCGGTGGCGCCGGCGAAGTCGCGGATGGTGGAGCCGCCATGGGCGATGGCGCGGGTCAGGATCTTGCGCACCGAGTCGGCGAGGCGTTGATAGCGCGCGGCGGAGATGCGGTGGCAGCCGCGCAGCGGGTGGATGCCGGCGTCGAACAGCGCTTCGGCGGCGTAGATGTTGCCGACGCCGACCACCACGTGGGCGTTCATCAGCAAGGTCTTGACCGCGGCGGTGCGGCGCGCGGCGGCGGCGCGCAGGTGGCGTCCGTCGAACGCCGCCTCCAGCGGCTCGGCGCCGAGCGCGCGGATGCGGTCGTGCTGCATCGGGTCGCCGGCAGTCCATAGCAGGCAGCCGAAGCGGCGCGGGTCGCGGTAGCGGACGACGCGGCCGCGGTCGGTGACGAGGTCGTAGTG
>JBPCXC010000243.1:0-5101 GCA_051008875.1 bacterium | reverse complement strand
CGAGGTTTTGATACGCGCCGCCGAGCCACACGCCCGCGCCGTTGCTGACGCCGCCGTCGCCGGACAATGCGAGCGAATGCGTCTTGCCGTTCAGCAACCGCTTGACGCCGTCGCCGACAACATCGTTTATGTCGGCGCCGTTCGCCATCGCCGCCGCGCTTTGCGTCGCGAACGATGTCGTCAACGAAGCGACGTTGAAGTTGCCGCCGACGCCGGCGTTGACCGCGCCGATGCGATTGGAAATCGCGCCGGCGGCGTTGCTCGCGACCGCCGCGGCGACCACCGGCACCGACTCCGCCACCGCCATTTGCGCCGCCGCGCCGATGCCGCACGCCCCGCCGTCGTCGTCGCAGATTCGCGCCGTGGCGGAGGACGGCGAGCCGAGCGTGTAGCCGTCGGCGGGTTCAATGGTGGCGGTCGCGATTGCGGCGGCGTCAACGCCGTCGTTAGCGTCGCCTTCACCATCATCGGCGATGGGGAATCTCGCGGTCGCGGTGGTCGCGTCGGCGAAGATGGTGATGATTTGCGTGCGCTCTGCGGCGACGACGAAGTGATCTGCGCTGGTCAGCGTCACATCGACCATCAGATCGCTCGTCGGCGCCGGCGATGCGGTCACGGTGAAGTCCGCCGTCGCGCCGTCCATGCTTTCGGTGAAGGTCGCCGCATCCGCCGCGATCGTCAGCGTCGGTTCGTCGTCGTTGATGGTCGCGGTCGCGGTCGCGCCGCCGCCGCGGTAGTCGGAGTTGTCGCCGATGGTGGCGATTGCGGTGGCGGCGGGCTCGACGATGTTGTCATTCTCGATGACGAAACTCGCGGTCTTCGACGGTTCGTTCCGCGTGAGCGTGACGGTTTGCGTGCGCACGCCGACGACAAAAGTTTCCGTGCCGGTCAGTGTTACGACGACTTCCAAATCATCCGTCGGCGCCGGCGATGCGGTGACGGTGAAGTCGGCGCTGGTGTCGTCGCCTTCGGTGAAGGACGGTTGAGTCGGCGCGATGCTCACCCTCGGCAAACCCGGCGTCGGCATCGGCGATGCGTCGCCGTCGTCGTCGTTGATGGTCGCGGTGGCGGTGGACGGGTCGCCGAGGTGATACGCCGCGGCGTCGGCGTTGATGGTGGCGGTGGCGGTGGCGGCGGGTTCTCGGGTTTCGTCATCGGCGATGGCGAAACTCGCGGTCGCCGAAGTCGCGTCCGCGGCGATGGTGATGGTTTGCGTGCGCTCTCCGGCGGCGACGAAATCGTCCGCGCCGGTCAGCGTCACTTCCACCATCAAGTTATCCGACGGTGCGATGTCGCTGGTCACGGTGAAGTCGGCGATGTCGTCGTTGCCTTCGGTGAAGGACGTTGCATCCGCGACGATGGTCAGTGTCGGCAGCGGCGCGGTCGGCGTCACCGACGGCGGGATGGAACTGACCCAGCCGGTGTTGTCGGTGGTGAAGGTCGCGCTGACGGCGGCGGCGTAGGCGGTGCCGCCGACGACGTCGGTGAAGGTGTGGCTGCGGGCGGTCGGGTCGTCGAGGTCGGCGACGTTTTCGGCGGTGCATTGCAGCAGGTCGAAACTCACGCCGGCGTGGACGCAGACGCGGTAGCCGATCGCATCGTCGCTGCCGGCGGTCCAGACGACGGTGACTTCGCCTTCGCCGGCGGTCGCGGTGACGCTGCTCGGCGGGGCGAACACCGGCGGCTCGGCGCGGGTCACGGTGACGGTGTAGGTCTGCGTCGCCACGCCGTCCTCGGCGACGACGACGACGGTGATTATATTCGCGCCGACTTCCAACTCGACCGTGTTGAACGCGCCGATGCTATCGTCGCGGTCGGAGGCGACGACGACGCTGTGCCGGCTGTCGTCGTTCGCGGTCGCGGTGACGCGGGTCGCGCTGACATCATTGCTCACGCTCGCGGCGTAGTCGCTTGTGCCCGACGCGAACGCCGGCGTCAGCGCGATGTCGCTCATGCTCAGCGTCAGCGCGGAGAGCGTCGCGTCGGTGCTGTCGGTCGCCGCCGCGCGGGTGAGCGTGATCTGGTAGTTGTTCAGCGGCGTGCTGCCGGCGCCGCGAATGTTCAGCACGATGGCCGTGATGTCGCCCGCCAGCGTGATCGTGTTGCCGCTGTGCACCGTGCCGCCCGCCCTTATCTCGCTGCTCGCCTGCGTGCTCGCGGTGGTCCAGTCGAGCGTCACCTGCGTCGTGCCGGCGGCGACGCGGGCGGTGAAGTTGAACGCGCGATTCTGACGCTGCGGCGTCGCCGCGAGGCTCGGCGTCAGCGGCACTTCGTTCGCCGCGACCACCGCGTCGCCGGCGTATAACGCCAGCGCGCTCAGCCGCGCGTCGTTGTCCGCCGCGAAGGTGTCGTCGTTGGTGATGGTGACCGCGAGCGTCGGGATGTTGGCGCTGAACACATTGCCGTTGCCGTAGCCGCCGCCGCTGGTGCGGTGCGTGATGGTCGCGCCGCGGTCGTGGTCGAAGAGGTCGTCCACGCCGCTGACGGTGATGGTCTGCGGCGTGTCCCAGTCGGCGATGGTGAAGGTCAGCGTCGCGGTCGTGCCCGGCGTGGTCGTCGTCGCGGTGCTGACTTGCGCGACGTCGGGCGTGTCGCTGCGCACCGTCATCGTCACCATGCCGCTCGGCTCGGTGTCGAGCACTGCGGTGTAGGTGCCGCTGCCGCTCTCGCCGACGGTCAACGCCGGCGGCTCGGTCGCTGGCGCGGTGGTGATGCTGACGCCGGCGTGGTCGTCTTCGATCACGGTCGCGAAGACGATGCTCGGGCTGCCGAGCGTGTAGCCGTCGCCGGCTTGCAGAGTCGCGTTTATGTCTCTCGCGCCGTTGCCCGAGCCGATGTCGTCAATGTCATCGTTGGCGATCGGGAACGACACCGTCTGCATGGCGTCGCCGGCGACGAAGGCGACGGTCTGCGTGCGCTCGGCTTGCAGCACGAAGTTGTCGGCGCGGGTCAGCACGACTTCCGCCATCAACGCGCCGCTCGGCGCCGGCGTGGCGAACACGGTGAAGTCGATCGTGTTGCCTTCGCCCTCGGTGAAGAAGCCGTCGCCCACCACCGCGATGGTCAGCACCGGCGTCGCCTGCGCCGCGGCAACGCTCGGCAGCGCAAGCCCGAGCGCGAGCAGCAACGGCGCGAACGCGGCGGCGAGATGAGTGCGCGCTGCGGCATATGCCGCGCGCGGGTTGCGGCTACTTAAATATCGGGGGGGGGGGGGTAAACAAGGTTGCGGTGGTCATGTGGGTGCTCTCCGGTTGGTGTGGCGAGTTGATGATAACAGCGCGGGTCGAATCACGATCGGGCGGGAATATAGCACATCCCGGCGGCGTTCTTGTAGGCATATCTCCGCCGTCATTCCGGCTTGGACGCCGGAAAAAAACGCCGGGAGCGTTTTTTCGCGAGCGTGAGCAAGCCCGTGGGGCGCGTACAGGATGATACGCGCAATGACAGTCAAAAAGTGATTACGATGGTCGCCCGCCCCGCGCGCCACCACCGCTCCACGCCCGCAGCGATTGCGCTGTCGCCGTCGGCGGTTTATCCTTATCGCTCCGCCTTATCGCCCATCCGCCCCGACCGACTCCGATGTCCGCTTCGCCTTCGCCTTATGTCGAACTGCGCGCGCGCGGCGCGGTTGCGACGGTCGAGTTCTTCCATCCCGAGCACAACAGTTTGCCGGCCGAGTTGCTGCGTCGGTTGAGCGATGAAATCGTCCGCGCCGGCGACGACTCCGAGATCCGCGTCATCGTCCTGCAAAGCGCCGGCGCGCGCACTTTTTGCGCCGGCGCGAACTTCGCCGAACTCGCGGCGTTGACCGACGCCGCTGCCGGCGCGCGGTTTTTCGGCGGCTTCGGCGGCGTCATCAACGCCATGCGCAAATGCCCGAAGTTCATCGTCGGCCGCGTGCAGGGCAAGGCGGTCGGCGGCGGCGTCGGGCTGGCGGCGGCGACCGACTACTGCCTCGCCAGCCGCCACGGCGCGATCAAACTCAGCGAACTGAGCATCGGCATCGGCGCGTTCGTCGTCGGTCCCGCGATCGAGCGCAAGATCGGTTTGTCGGCGATGTCGCAACTCACGCTCGCCGCCGACGCCTTCCACGACGCCGAATGGGCGCGCGAGAAGGGGTTGTATGCGCAGGTGCACGACACCGCCGAGCAACTCGACGCCGCGGTGCAGTCGCTGGCGCAAAAACTCGCCGCCTACGACCCGCAAGCGATGCGCGAACTGAAGCGAACCTTGTGGCACGACGCCGCGCACTGGGACGAACTGCTGGCGCAACGCGCCGCCATCAGCGGCACCCTCGCCGTTGCCGCACCCGCCCAGCAAACCATCCGCGCGCTGCAACTGAATCGCTGAACGCAATGCCGATCGACTTCCAAACCAACCCACGCGCGTATCGCCATTGGCGAATGGAATTCGATGGCGCGACCGCGGACTTGATCATGGGCGTGGACGCCAAGGCCAGTGTTGCCGATGGCTATGAGTTGAAGTTGAACACGTATGATCTCGGCGTTGATATCGAGTTGTACGACGCTTTGCAGCGTTTGCGCTTCGAGCATCCGGAGGTCAAGGTGGTGGTGTTGCGCTCGGCGCATGAGCGGGTGTTCTGCGCCGGCGCGAATATCCGCATGCTGGCGGCGGCGAGCCACGCGCACAAGGTGAACTTCTGCAAGTTCACCAACGAGACGCGCAACGCGATGGAGGATGCGAGCGCGCATTCCGGGCAGCGATTCATCGCCGCCATCGACGGCGCCTGCGCCGGCGGCGGCTATGAACTGGCGTTGGCGTGCGACTACCTCCTGCTGACCGACGACGGCGCTTCGGCGGTGGCGTTGCCCGAGGTGCCGCTGCTCGCGGTGCTGCCGGGCACCGGCGGGCTGACGCGCCTGACCGACAAGCGCCGCGTGCGCCGCGATCGCGCCGACTCGTTCTGCTGCATCGAAGAGGGCGTCAAGGGGCGGCGCGCGGTCGAGTGGAATCTGGTGGACGAGGTCGCGGCGAACTCCCGTTTCGCGCAGCGCATCGCCGCCGCGGCGGAGCATCTGGCGGCGCGGTCGGATCGCCCGACGGACGCCGAGGGCGTCGCGTTGCGTCCGATACAGCGCAG
>JBPCXC010000242.1:0-1351 GCA_051008875.1 bacterium | reverse complement strand
GCGGTAGCGAGCCCGCAGGGCGCGTATCAGGATGATACGCGCAAAGACGGCGGGAGGAGATGGTGGCGGGAATGACGGCAGAGAAAAGAGGCGTTCATTCCGTTCGCGTAGCGCGTTCGCTTCGCGCCATCAAAACATCTCCATCGGGTCCACGTCCAGCGACCATCGGGCGCGTTTTGACTTGGGGTCGTTTTCGATCGCCTCGACCCATCGCGCCAGCAGTCGGTGCAGCGCGGCGCGGCGGCGGCTGCGCGCTAGGAGTTGCGCGCGATAGCGTCCCGCTAGGCGCTCCATCGGCGAGATCACCGCGTCCATGATCTCGACTTCGCCGCCGGCCGCCAGCGACGCGCCGCGCGCGGCGACGTGGCGCAGGAACTGCAGCGCGGCGTCGGCGCGGGTCGACTCGGCGCGCCACAGCGCGAGGTGGCTGAACGGCGGGTAGTCGGCGGCGCGGCGCTCGTCGAGGCAGTCGCGCGCGAAGCCGGCGAAGTCTGGGCGGCGCATGGACGGCAGCGTGTGGTGCTCGGGGTGCGCGGTTGGGATCAGCACTTGCCCTGGCGCGCGCGCGCGGCCGGCGCGACCGGACACCTGCGTCAGTTGCTGGAACAAATACTCCGGCGCGCGGAAGTCGTGGCTGAACAGCCCTTGATCGGAATTGACCACGCCGACCAGCGTGACCGCGGCGAAATCATGCCCCTTGGCGATCAGTTGCGTGCCGATGATGATGTCGATCTCGCCGCGGCGGATGGCGTCGAGTTCGCGCGCAAGTTCGCGCGCGCCTTTGATCCGGTCGCGGTCGAGTCGGCTTATTCGCGCCTGCGGGAAGCGCGCGCGCAAGTGCTGCTCGAGGCGTTGCGTGCCGGCGCCGATCAACGCCAACTTCTCGCCGCATTCGCCGCAGGAAAGTCGCGCCGCGCCGACGCCGCCGCAATGATGGCAGCGGAACTGGCGCAGGTCGTGGTGATAGATCAGGCGCGCGTCGCAGCGCGCGCATTTCGCCTGCCAGCCGCAGCCGTGGCAGTGCGCGATCGGCGCGAAGCCGCGGCGGTTGAGGAACACGATGGACTGCTCGCCGCGTTCCAAGCGCGCGTCGATCGCCTGCAGCAGCGGCGCCGAGATTCCCTCGCGCGGGCGATGCAATTTCAAGTCGATGAACTCGATGCGCGGCAGCGCGGCGGCGCCGGCGCGACGGTCGAGTTCGAGCAGGCGGTGGCGTCCGCGCGCGGCGTTGTGGCGCGTCTCCATCGACGGCGTGGCCGAGCCGAGCACCACCGGCACGCCCTCCAAACTGGCGCGCTTGAGCGCGAGGTCGCGCGCGTGATAGCGGAAGCCGTCCTGCTGCTTGTAGGAG
>JBPCXC010000241.1:0-2467 GCA_051008875.1 bacterium | reverse complement strand
ACGGACGGGCGCGCGCGGCGACGGCGAGTTGACCGTGCGCGTGGTCGATCGCGCCGAGATGGCCGATCTCAATCAACGCTACCGCGACCGCCGCGGCGCGACCAATGTGCTGTCGTTCCGGTTCGACGCGGACGCGCACGCGCCGCTGAAGATTCTCGGCGACGTCGTCATCTGCGCGCCGGTGGTGACGGCGCAGGCGAAGTCGCAACGCATCGCGCCGACGCGGCATTGGGCGCACATGGTGATCCACGGCGCGCTGCACCTGTGCGGCTTCGATCACCAAACCGAGCCCGAAGCGACGCGGATGGAAACGCTCGAACGCGATCTGCTCGACGGCTTCGGGCTGTGAACGCGGCGTGATTCGCTGACACCATGAACGCGACTGCGCGTCGTCGCGCTGATTCATTTTGATTCCAACATCGCGCGCTCGCATCGTTCACATCATTCGCCCACCGATTCGCCGACGATGATTCCACCCGCATGAAATCATTCATCGCATTGATCGCCGGCGCGGTCAGCGCGTTGGCGTTTGCGCCGTTCGGGTGGTGGCCGCTGGGCTTGATCGGCCTCGCCGTGTTGTTCGATCTGTGGCGTTCGCGGCGTGGCGCGGCGTGGTATGGATTCGCGTACGGCGTCGGTTTGTTCGGCGCCGGCACGTTGTGGATCTATGTCAGTTTGTACGATTACGGCGGCATGGCGCCGGCGATGGCGGCGTTGTGCGTGCTGTTGCTGGTGCTCGGCTTGGCGCTGGCGCCGGCCGGCGCCGGGCTGGCGCAGGCGTGGCTGGCGGCGCGTTTCGCGTCGGTCTCGCCGAGCGCGCGCGCGATGGTGATCATGCCGGTCGCGTGGCTGCTGTTCGAGTGGCTGCGCGGTTGGCTGCTCGGCGGCTTCCCGTGGCTGACCGCCGGCTACGCGATGCTCGACACGCCGCTCGCCGGCTGGGCGCCGCTCGGCGGAGTGTATCTGGTTAGTCTGCTGACGCTAATCACCGTCGGCGTCGTGCTGACGATGTTGCGCGGCTTTCTGCCAACCACGCAAACCGCGCGACGCACCGCGCGCGCGAATGGACTCGCGGCGTCGTTGCTCGCGTTGTGCTGGCTTGGCGGCGCATGGTTGCCGAGCATGCCGGCGTTGCAAAGCGCGCCGCGCGGCGAAGCGATCACGGTGGCGATCATTCAGAACAACGTGCCGCTGACGGCGAAGTGGGATCGCGCGCAGGCCGATCGCATCGTCGCCGATTACTTGGCGCAAAGCGCGCGCCACGCCGACGCCGATGTGGTGGTCTGGCCGGAGGCCGCGGTGCCGGCGTACTTGGACGCGATGCCGCCGGAGTTCGCGCGGCGACTGCGCGCGCATCCGGCCGACTTCCTCTTCGGCGCGCTGACGCGCCAACGCAGCGACGACGAGTGGCGCGCGTTCAACAGCGTGGTCGCGGTCGGCGACGCGCGCGAGGACGATCGCGTCGCGGTCTATCACAAGCGCCATCTGGTTCCGTTCGGCGAGTTCCTGCCGCTGCCGTGGCTGTTTCGTCCGCTGCTGCGCACGCTGCAAATTCCGATGTCGGACTTCACCGCGTGGCGCCGTCCGCAGTCGCCGTTGCGCGCCGCCGGCACCGACTTCGCCGTTTCCATTTGCTACGAGGACGCGTTCCCGCGCGAGTGGCGCGATCAAGTGCCGCGCGCCGGCGTCCTGCTCAACCTCAGCGAGGACATGTGGTTCGGCGACTCGCTGGCGCCGCATCAGCGTCTGCAGATGGCGCGATTTCGCGCGTTGGAAAGCGCGCGGCCGATGATCCGCGCATCCAACAACGGTCTGTCGGCGGTGATCGACCGGCGCGGCGAAGTGGTCGCGATCGCGCCGCAGTTCGCGCGCGCCACGCTCAGCCTCGAAGTCCAGCCGCGCATCGGCGCGACCCCGTACATCCGCCACGGCGACGCCCCGGCGCTGGCGCTGGCGTTGCTGCTGCTGGCGACGACGCTGGCGCGCGCCTTGTCGCGCGGTCGCCGACTGCGGTAGAATCGACGCACATCCGAGCATCGGTTCATCGACATCGTTCGCATCGACACCGACCGACCGACGCTCGACAACTCACTCACCGCGCG
Organism: bacterium; assembly: GCA_051008875.1. Lineage (GTDB taxonomy): Bacteria > Pseudomonadota > Gammaproteobacteria > Arenicellales > Poriferihabitantaceae > JAHRAW01. Next base: position 365 of record JBPCXC010000241.1, on the reverse strand, counting down.
AGGCGCGTTGACAATGACCACGCAAACCATCCATCCGACGCTTGCCGCCGAACTGTGGCGAAGCCATGGCGACCCGCAACAAGCGACCATCCATCGCCGATTGCGCGCTGCTTTTCGCGCGGTTGCGCTCGCCGTCGCCGGCTCATTGCTGCTGGCGTTGTCGGCGCAGGCGCAGATTCCGTTTTATCCGGTGCCGATGACGATGCAGACCTTCGCCGTGTTGCTGCTCGGCGTCGCCTACGGCTGGCGGCTCGGCGCCGCGACCGTGCTGCTCTATCTCGCCGCAGGCGCGGCCGGGCTGCCGGTGTTCGCCGGCGGCGCCGGCGGCGCGGGTGTGCTGGTCGGGCCGACCGGCGACTATCTCG
>JBPCXC010000240.1:0-2891 GCA_051008875.1 bacterium | reverse complement strand
GTGCGGTATTGCGGTTGGCAGTATCAAGACAACGCCGATTCGGTGCAGGCGCGAGTCGAGCGAGCGATCGCGGCGGTGGCGGACGAGGCGGTGCGGGTGGTCGCCGCCGGGCGCACCGATACCGGCGTGCATGCCTGCGGGCAGGTGATTCATTTCGACACCGACCGCCGGCGCGCGCCGCAGTCTTGGCTGCGCGGGGTCAACACCGCGTTGCCGGACGACATCTCGCTGCTGTGGACGCAGCCAGTGGCGGATGATTTCCACGCGCGCTTCGGCGCGCGCGAACGCGCCTATCGCTACGTCATCCTGAACCGCGCCGCCGCGCCGTCGTATCTGCATGGGCGAGTCGCGTGGCAATACGCGCCGCTGGCGGTCGATGCGATGCGCGCGGCGGCACAAGCGCTGGTCGGGCGGCATGATTTCAGCGCGTTCCGCGCCGCCGGCTGCCAGGCGAAAAGCCCCGAGCGCGAAGTGCGGCGGATTGACATCGGACAACGCGGCGCGTGGATTTGGATTGACGTCAGCGCCGATGGTTTTTTGCATCACATGGTGCGCAACCTGGTCGGCGCGCTGCTGCGCATCGGCGAGGGGCGCGAGGCGGTGTCGTGGGCGGCACGGCTGCTCGCCGGACGCGACCGCGCACGCGCCGCCGCCACCGCACCCGCGAACGGGCTGTATTTCACCCGGGTGGAATATGATTCAAGATTCAACTTGCCGCCGCCCGCTGCGGCGTGTCGGTTTTGGTAGCGGGGGTGTGCTTTGCGCCGTTGTTCTCGCGGTCTTCACTCTTTGCCTTCATTCCCGCAGGGATGCGGGGAATCCAGTTGCCATGGATGGCATTTGAATGCTGGCGGGGCGGCGTGAGCAAAACATGAATCTCCGCTCGCACCACAAGCCAGCAGGGCTTCGCCCTGCCTCACTCGCGTTCGCGAGTGTGGATTCCCGCTTAACAGACTACGGGAATGACGGCGGTGGAGATGACACGACGATGGCGACAAGAGCGAACGCGCGCATCTCCGGCGTGCGCGCCGTTGTTTGCTAAAATCATCGCTTGCGGCGACGCGCGCTGTGCGCGATCCGCCGACGTTGATTCAACCATGCGAACGCGAATCAAAATCTGCGGCGTGACCGATGCGGAGACCGCCCGCGCCGCCGCCGCTGCGGGCGCCGACGCGATCGGCTTGATCTTCCATCCGCCGAGCGCGCGCCATCTGCAGTTGGCGCAAGCGGCGGCGATTGCGCGTGCGGCGCCGGCGTGGGTCGCCAGCGTTGCGGTGATGGTCAATCCGAGCGCGGACTTCGTGCGCGCGGTGCTTGCCGATGTCCGGCCAAGTTGTCTGCAGTTCCACGGCGAGGAGGACGCGGCGTTTTGCGACGCCTTCGGCACGCCGTATATCAAGGCGCTGCGGGTCGCGCGCGACGCCGACTTAGCAAGGTTGGAGGCGCGCTATCCGTCGGCGCGCGGCATTTTGCTCGACGCCCATCGCGCCGATGCGCCGCAGCAATACGGCGGCGGCGGCACCGCCTTCGACTGGGCGCGGGCGCGCTATGGCGGCGAGTTGCCGCTGATTCTCGCCGGCGGGCTGCACGCCGAAAACGTCGCCGAAGCGCTCACGCAGGTGCGCCCGTATGGCGTGGATGTCAGCACCGGCGTCGAAGCGGACGCGCCCGGCGGCGGCAAGGACGCCGCGAAAATCGAACGGTTTTGTCGGGAAGTGCAACGATATGATGCGCCGATGTGAACGCCGAAGTACGATACGTCGCCGAGCAACAGAAATACGATGCGCTGCCGTGAATGCGGAAGTATGACGCGCCGATGTGGATGCAAACTACGACGCGTCGCCGTGAATGCAAAAACACGACGCGCCGCCGCGAAAACTGAATTGATGTTGCAAGTTATATAATCGTCATAAAATAATGAATTGGTTCGACAAAATCATTCCCCCGCGAATCAAGCCCGGCGCCGCCATCGGCAAGCGCGGGGTGCCGGAGGGGCTGTGGAACAAGTGCACCGCGTGCCAGGCGGTGCTGTATGGCGTCGAGTTGCAGCACAGTTTGCAGGTCTGCCCGAAATGCGGCAATCACATGCGCCTCGGCGCCGAGCGGCGGCTGCATGCGTTCCTCGACGCCGACTCGCTGCGCTGGCTCGGCGAGGCGGTGCGGCCGTTGGACATGCTCAAGTTCCGCGACCGCAAGCGCTACCGCGACCGCCTGAGCGAGGCGCGCAAGAGCAGCGCGGCGTCCGAGGCGTTGCTCGCCGCGCGCGGCGCGTTGTATGGCGCGCCGGTCACGGCGGTGGCGTTCGAGTTCCGCTTCATGGGCGGCTCGATGGGCTCGGTGGTCGGCGAGCGTTTCGTGCGCGCGGTGGACTGCAGCGTCGCGCATCGCCAGCCGCTGATCTGCTTTTGCGCCAGCGGCGGCGCGCGGATGCAGGAGGCGTTGTTCTCGCTGATGCAGATGTCCAAGACCACCGCGGCGATCGCGCGTCTGCGGCGCCTCGCGATCCCGTATATCTCGGTGCTGACCGACCCGACCATGGGCGGCGTCTCCGCCAGTTTGGCGATGCTCGGCGACGTCATCGTCGGCGAGCCCAACGCGCTGGTCGGATTCGCCGGCCCGCGCGTGATCGAGCAGACCGTGCGCGAGACCTTGCCGGCGGGCTTCCAACGCAGCGAGTTCCTGCTCGAGCGCGGCGCGATCGATATGATCGTCGACCGCCGCGAACTGCGCGACACCATCGCCGTGCTGCTCGCCGCGTTCGGCTTCGGCGACGCGCCTGCGCCGGCGGACGGCGCATGAGCCACGCCGTCATCGTCGGCGAGTCCAACGCGCTGGTCGGATTCGCCGAATCGCGCGTGATCGAACAGACCATGCGCGAGACCCTGCCGGCG
>JBPCXC010000239.1:0-4791 GCA_051008875.1 bacterium | reverse complement strand
GGACTTGCAAGCGCGCGGCCATCGCGTCGCCGTGCTGCGCTTCTCCAACGTGTTCGGCGCGACCGACGACTACCACGACCGCGTCGTGCCGGCGTTCGCCAAAGCCGCCGCGCGCAACGGCACCTTGGAGGTGCGCGGCGCCGACAGCGTGTTCGACTTCACCGCGCTCGACGACGTGGTCGAAGCGGTGATGAAAACGATCGACGCGTTGATCGCCGGCGACGGCAACTTGCCGCCGATCGATATCGTCAGCGGCCGCGCGACATCGTTGCGCGAGTTGGCGGCGATGGCGTTGGCGAACGGCGACGGCGAGATCGTCATCGCCCCGCCGCAGGACTTTTATCCGAGTCGATTCCAAGGCGACCCGCGACCGGCCGAACGCTACTTGGGCTGGCGCCCGGGATGCGCGCTGGAGGAGCGAGTCAAGCGGCTGGTCAACGCGTTCCATCGCAGCGAACAACACCATAGCGGAGAGAGAAATGAAAATTCTGAAAGTCATTCATGGTTATCCGCCCTGCTATAACGCCGGGTCGGAGGTGTATTCGCAGACCTTGTGCAACGAGTTGCGCAAGCGGCACGAGGTGCATGTGTTCACCCGCGAGGAGAATCCGTTCGCGCCGGTCGGCGGCGTGCGCCGGAGTCGCGACTCGCTGAGCCGCGACATTCGCCTGCACATCGTCAACACCGAGCGCGCCAGCCTCAACTATTGCAACCCGGCGATCGATCGCGCGTTCGCCGAAGTCGCTGCGCAGGTCGAGCCCGACATCGTGCATATCGGGCATCTCAACCATCTGTCGCTCGGCATCGTTCCGCTCGCCGCCAAGCAACGGCTGCCGATGATTTTCACGCTGCACGATTTCTGGCTGATGTGCCTGCGCGGGCAGTTCATCCAAGCGAGCGCATCGCCGGCGGGCGAGGCTTGGCCGTTGTGCGATGGACAAGACGATCGCAAATGCGCCGAGCGTTGCTTGCGGAAGTTCTATTGCGGCGCGGAGTCCGCCGCCGAGCAGGACGCCGAGCATTGGACGCGATGGAGCGCGCGGCGCATGGCCGAGACGCGGCGCGTTGCCGAGTTGGTGGATGTCTTCATCGCTCCGTCGCGCCACTTGGCGACGCGTTTCGCGCGCCAGTTCGATTTGCCGCCGAGCAAGACCGAAGTGCTCGACTACGGCTTCGAACGCGCGCGCCTGCGCGGTCGGCGACGGACGCGCAACGAGCCGTTCACCTTCGGCTATATCGGCACGCATATTCCGGGCAAGGGAATCCCCGACTTGCTGCGCGCCTTCGCGCGGCTGATGAAAGACCGCGCCGACTGCCGCCTGCGCATCTGGGGTCGCGACACCGCCGACACCGCGCACTTGAAGGCGATGCTCGCGGCGATGCGCCCGGCGGCGCGGCGCGCGGTCGAGTGGCGCGGCGAATACGCCAACCCGCGCATCGTGCGCGAGGTGTTCAACCGCGTCGATGCGATCGTCGTGCCGAGCATCTGGGAGGAGAACTCGCCGCTGGTGATCCACGAGGCGCAGCAAGCGCGCGTGCCGGTCATCGCCGCCGACTTGGGCGGCATGGCGGAATACGTTCGCCACGAGCGCAACGGCTTGTTGTTCGCCGCACGCGATGCGGTCGCGCTGGCGACGCAGATGCGCCGCTTGGCGCAAGACCCGCAGTGGGCTGCGCGACTCGGCGCGCGCGGCTATTGGTTCAGCGACGACGGCGACGCACCCGACATCGAGTCGCACGCGCATGAAGTCGAACGCATCTATCAACGCGCGCTCGCCGCGCGCGACGGCGCCGAGGTGCGCGTGTCGGCGGCGCCGTGGCGGGTGACATTCGACACCAATCCGGATCATTGCAACTATCGCTGCACGATGTGCGAGGAGCATAGTCCGCATTCGACGTTGCAAGCCGAGCGTCGCGCCGCCGGCACGCCCAAGCGCATCATGCCGTTCGAAATGATCGAGCGGAACGTGCGCGCCCTCGCCGCGCGCGGCTTGCGCGAGATTATTCCTTCCACCATGGGCGAGCCGCTGCTGTACAAGGACTTCGAGAAGATCATCGCGCTCTGCCGAGCGACCGGGGTGAAGTTGAACCTGACCACCAACGGCTCGTTCCCGCGACTCGGCGCGCGCGAATGGGCGCAGCGGCTGGCGCCGGTCACCTCCGATGTGAAGATCTCGTGGAACGGCGCGCGCAAGGAAACCCAAGAGGCGATCATGCAAAACGCCGACTGGGAAACGATGCTCGCCAACGCCAAGACCTTCATCGAAGTGCGCGACGCCTGCGCGCAAGACGGCGGCAACCGCTGCCGCGTCACTTTTCAGATGACCTTCATGCGCGACAACAGCGACGAACTGCCGGACATCGTCCGCTTGGCGGCGTCGCTCGGCGTCGATCGAGTCAAGGGACATCATCTGTGGGCGCATTTCGAGCCGATCAAGAATCAAGACATGCGCCGCGACGCCGACGCCATCGCCCGTTGGAACGACATCGTCGCGCAAGCCCGCCGCGCGGCGCGCGACTGCGCGTCGCCCGACGGTCGGCAAGTGGCGTTGGAGAACATCGAGTTGATCGCCGACGACGACGGCGACTGGCGCGTCGGCGGACGCTGCCCGTTCCTCGGCCAAGAGGCGTGGGTCAGCGCGCAAGGCGAGTTCAATCCATGCTGCGCGCCCGACGCCGAGCGCCGCACGCTGGGCGACTTCGGCTCGCTGCACGACGCCGACTTGCTCGACATCTGGCGCGGCGAACGCTACCAGTTCCTGGCGCAGACCTATCGCTCGCGCGCGGTCTGCCAACGCTGCAACATGCGCAAGCAATGAAGCCAGAGCGCAGTCGCCGCGACTGGCAAGACGCGCGAGTGTCCGCCTGCGGCACGCATCACTTGCGCGACGGCGCGCCGTTATACCCGCGGCGATTCGCCCGCGTGCTGCCGTTCCACGCGCCCGGTTTGGCGCCGGTGCGCGACGGCGAGCGCGCTTGGCACATCGACGCCGACGGCGCGGCGGCGTATGCGCATTCGTTCCGGCAGACCTTCGGCTTCTATGAAGACTTGGCCGCGGTCGCCGACGACGGCGGCTGGTTCCACATCCGCGTCGACGGCGCGCCGGCGTATCGCGCGCGGCACGAATGGTGCGGCAACTTCCAGGGCGGCCGGTGCGTGGTGCGCGAGCGGCGACGCTATCGGCACATCGCACGCGACGGACGCGCGCCGTATGCCGCGACCTACGCGTATGCCGGCGACTTCCGCGAAGGACGCGCGGTGGTGCACGACGACGACGGCCGCTGCGCGCACATCCGCGACGACGGCGCGCCGGCGCATCGGCGCAAATACCGCGACCTCGGCGTGTATCACAAAGGCCATGCCTGCGCGCGCGACGATGACGGCTGGATGCACATCGACGACGACGGCGAGCCGATCTACGCCGGCCGCTACGCGTCGTTGGAGCCGTTCTACAACGGCCAAGCGCTGGCGCGAACCTTCGATGATGAAGTCGTGCTGATCGATCAACGCGGCGCGGTGGTCGCAACGACGTCAAGCGCGTCGAACGCATCGGCAAACCGCGACCGGCGATTCCATGCGTTGTCGGCGGACATGGTCGGCTACTGGAAAACCTTCGCCATCGCCGCGACGGTGGAACTCGAGTTGGCCGAGCAACTGCCGCTCGCCGAGTCCGAGTTGGCGTCGCGCTTCGGCGACGCCGCCGCCAACATCCGACTATTGCTGATGGCGTTGCAAACGCTGCGCATCGTCGAATGCGACGACGGCGTGTGGCGACTCTCCGCCAAAGGCGACTTGCTGCGCGCGCGGCACGAGTTCTCGCTGGCGCGCACCGCCGCGTCGTGGGGCGCGTTCGCCGACGGCGGCTTGGCGGCGTGGACGCGCGCGCTGCGCGGCGAAGGCGGCGGCGACTTCTTCGCGCAGATCGCGCCCGACCCCGCCAAGGTGGAGCGAAGCCAGCGAGCGCTCGCCGCGTACGCCAACAACGATTATGAAAACTTGAACCGCGTGTTGCCGCTCGGCGACGCGCAACATCTGATCGACGCCGGCGGCGGCGCCGGCACGGTGGCGCGGATGATCGCGCGCGAATGGCGCGACCTGCGCATCACCATCCTCGAGCGCGCCGAGGTGGCGAAGTTGTTCGTTCGCGACTGCAACGAAGGCGACGACGACCGACGCATCACCGCATTGACCGGCGACCTGTTCGCCGACTGGGGCATCACCGCCGACGCGGTGCTGTTGGCGCGGGTGCTGCACGATTGGAGCGACCGCTGCGCCGCGCGCATCCTCGCCAACGCGCATCGCGCATTGCCGCGCGGCGGCAAACTATGCATCGTCGAAGCCGCCGGCGAGCAGCCGCAGGCGATGCTCTCGCTGCACTTGCTCGCGATCGGCGGCGGTCGCGACCGCACGCGAAAGGAATACCAAGACTTGATGACGGAGAGCGGCTTTGCGCCGATCAGCCATCACCGTTTGACTCCATCGGCGTGCTTGCTGGTCGGCGAAAAAACGGACTGACCGACGCGCGTTTCGCGCATCCCGCCGAGCGCGCGTCGCCGCGTTAGCGACTGCGCGACGCGACGCGAATCAACCTTCCCGCATCGCGCGCAGCGTCTCCGTCAGCGATGCGATTTCGATCTCTTGCTCGGCGCCGGTGGCGCGCGATCGGTGTTCGACCACGCCGCCCGCGAGGCCGCGTTCGCCGATCACCAGGCGGTCGGGGATGCCGATGAGTTCCATGTCGGCGAACATCACGCCGGGGCGTTCGTCGCGGTCGTCGAGCAGCACCTCGA
>JBPCXC010000238.1:0-9088 GCA_051008875.1 bacterium | reverse complement strand
TAAGACCCCAAGCTCGGGTCGGTTTTTAACAAAGTGACAAAAGAAACCACCCTCGCTGCCCCGGTGGGTTGGGGGGGATGCGGATGCGAATCCGCGGTTGCGTTCGGCGGTGGACAAGGCGTTGGCGGCGAACATGACGCGCGACACCATCGCGCGCGCGACGCGGCGCGGCGCGGGCGATGCCGAGGGCGCGGCGATCGAGGAGATCCGCTACGAGGGCTACGCGCCGGGCGGCGTGGCGGTGCTGGTCGAATGCGCCACCGACAATCGCAATCGCTCGGTCAGCGAAGTGCGCCACGCGTTCGCCAAGCACGGCGGCAACCTCGGCACCGACGGCTCGGTGGCGTATTTGTTCGAGCACATCGGCTCGCTGGTGTTCGCCGCCGGCGCCGACGAGGAACGCGTCATGGAGATCGCGCTCGCCGCCGGCGCGCAGGACGTGGACAGCGAGGACGGCGTGGTCGAAGTGGTCGCGCCGGCGACGCATTACCTGCGCGTCGAGCAAGCGTTCCGCGAAGCCGGCTTGGCGCCGGAGTTGTCCGAACTAATCCACCGCCCGAGCACGACCGCGACGTTGCACGGCGACGACGCCGAGCGGATGCGCAAGTTGATCGACGCACTCGAGCAACTCGACGACGTGCAGAACGTGTTCACCAACGCCGACTTCGCCGAGCACGACTGATGCGCATATTGGGAATCGATCCGGGCTCGCGCAACACTGGACTCGGCGTGGTCGAGACCGCGCCGCCGGGCGCGGCCGGCGACGGCCTGCGGCTGGTCGTGCATGAATGCATCCGCATGGGCGCCGAGCCGCTCGCAGACCGCCTCGGCGCGATCTTCGCCGGCGTGCAACGGATGATCGCGCAACATCGTCCCGACGCGGTCGCGATCGAGCAGGTGTTCGTCGCGCGCAACGCCCGCTCGGCGCTGGTGCTCGGCCAAGCCAGCGGCAGTGCGGTGTGCGCCGCGGTGGTCGCCGGCTGCGCAGTGTCGGAATACAGCGCGCTGCAAATCAAGCGCGCCGTGGTCGGCGCCGGCGGCGCGAGCAAGGAGCAAGTGCAGCACATGGTGCGCGTGCTGCTCGGCCTGCGCGCGCCACCGAACGCCGACGAAGCGGATGCGCTCGCCTGCGCGATCTGCCATATTCACACCATGCAAGTCGAAGCCAAACTGAGCCGCGCGTCGTGATGAAAACTATACATCCGCGACCGCTTAAACCGAAACACCAAGCGGCAATGTAATTAAGATGATTGGATTCCTTCACGGTCGACTATTGCAAAAACGTCCGCCGTTTTTGTTGCTTGATGTCAACGGCGTCGGCTATGAACTGGAGGCGCCGATGACCACTTTCTACGACTTGCCCGACGACGATCGCGCGGTGTCGTTGTTCGTTCATCTGGTGGTGCGCGAGGACGCGCAGTTGTTGTTCGGCTTCTCCGACCAGCCGCAGCGCGAACTCTTCCGCGGCTTGCTGCGGGTCAACGGAGTCGGTCCGCGGGTCGCGTTGGCGGTGCTGTCGAGCATGAGCGCGGACCAGTTCGTCGCCTGCATCCAACGCCAGGACGCAGGCGCGCTGGCGCGCGTGCCGGGCATCGGCAAGAAGACCGCCGAGCGCATGCTGCTCGACTTGCGCGACCGCATCGACGCGCTGGCGCAAGACGACAGCGGCGATGCGTCCGCCGTCGCCGACCCGGCGCAGGACGCGGTCGGCGCGTTGATCGCGCTCGGCTACAAAGCGGCCGACGCCAACCGCGCGGTGCGCGCGGTCGAGCAACAAGGCGGCAAGCGCGAAGCATTAATCCGCAACGCCTTGCAACACTTAAGCAAGTGATCGAACCACGATGACCACGCACAATCCATTGCTCGCGCCCGAGGAGACCGACGACGCGCAGGAGCAGCACATCGATCGCAGTTTGCGGCCGACGCGGCTGGACGAGTTCATCGGTCAGCCGAACGCGCGCGAGCAACTCGACATCTTCATCGCCGCGGCGAAGAAGCGCGGCGAGGCGCTCGACCACGCGCTGGTGTTCGGTCCGCCCGGGCTCGGCAAGACCACGCTGGCGCACATCCTCGCCAACGAGATGGGCGCGCGCCTGCGCCAGACCTCCGGCCCGGTGCTGGAGAAGGCCGGCGATCTCGCCGCGATCCTGACCAACTTGCAAAGCGGCGACGTGTTGTTCATCGACGAGATCCATCGCCTCAACCCGGCGATCGAGGAGATTTTGTATCCGGCGATGGAGGACTATCAACTCGACATCATCATCGGCGAAGGTCCGGCGGCGCGTTCGATCAAGTTGAGCCTGCCGCCGTTCACCCTGGTCGGCGCGACCACCCGCGCCGGGCTGCTGACTTCGCCGCTGCGCGAGCGCTTCGGCATTGTGCAGCGGCTGCGGTTCTACGAGGTCGAGGAGTTGGCGCGCATCGTGCAACGCTCGGCGGAGTTGCTCGGCGTCGACTCCGACGACGACGGCGTGCGCACCGTGGCGACGCGCGCGCGCGGCACGCCACGCATCGCCAACCGCCTGCTGCGCCGCGTGCGCGACTACGCCGAGGTCAAGGGCGACGGCCGACTGACCGAGGCGATCGCCAACCGCGCGCTCGACATGCTCGAGGTCGATCGCTTCGGACTCGATCTGCTCGACCGCAACCTGCTGCTGGCGGTGATGGAGAAGTTCGACGGCGGCCCGGTCGGCATCGACAGCATCGCCGCCGCCATCGGCGAGGAGCGCGGCACCATCGAGGATGTGATCGAGCCGTATTTGATTCAGCAAGGCTTCTTGATGCGCACGCCGCGCGGACGCATGGCGACCAAGTCGGCTTGGCGACGGCTTGACTTGAAGATGCCGGCCGAAGTCGCCAGCCGCCAGCAGCAGTTGTTCGCCGACGAGCGCGCCGACGATGCCGATGTTTAAGCAAGCGGTGGAACACGCCGCGTTTGCGGTGCAACTGCAGGTCAACTACGAGGATACCGACGCCGGCGGCGTTGTATACTACGCCAACTATCTGGGCTACATGGAGCGCGCGCGCAACGCCTGCCTGCGCGACTTAGGCTTTCCGCCAGCCCAACTCGAGCAACGCCATTCGATTGTCTTTGCGGTGACCGAAGCCCATCTCATCTACCGCGCGCCGGCGCGACTCGACGACGAACTCGAGGCGACCATGCAGGTCGCGCGCTTGGCGCGCGCTTCGATGACGGTGACGCAGCAAGTTCGTCGCGCGCGCGAAGTGCTGGTGGACGCGCGCATCAAACTCGCCGCGCTGAATAGCGCCAGCGGACGACCGTGCCGCATGCCGCCGCCGTTGGTTGATGCGTTGACCAACGCCACCGCCGCAAACAACGCGCGCAACGACGATGCCGCTTGAAACCATCGCCGCGCCCGACGGCTTGTCGATCATCGGCTTGATCGTCAACGCCAGTTTCCTGGTGCAGATGGTGATGCTGCTGCTGCTGCTGGCGTCGGTGGTGTCGTGGTTCATGATCGACCGCAAGCGCACCACTTATAAACGTCTGACCAAGATCGCCGACCAGTTCGAAGACCAGTTCTGGTCGGGCGGCGAGATGAACGACATCCACCGCGACTGGAGCGGCGACGGCGCGCGCGCGCCGGAGGGCATCGTCAACATCTTCGTCGCCGGCTACGGCGAATACGAACGCCTGCGCCACACCCCGGGCGTCGGCCGCGCCGACATGGTGGACGGCGTGCATCGCTCGATGCGAGTCGCGCTGTCGCGCGAGATCGATCACTTGGAAACCCACTTGTCGTTCCTCGCCACGGTCGGCTCGACCAGCCCGTATGTCGGCTTGTTCGGCACCGTGTGGGGCATCATGAACTCGTTCCGCTCGATCGGCGTGCTGCAGCAAGTCACCATCGCCAGCGTCGCGCCGGGCATCTCCGAGGCGTTGATCGCGACCGCGATGGGCTTGCTCGCGGCGATCCCGGCGGTGATCGCCTACAACTCGTTCGCCCACACCGCCGAGCGCCTGACCAGCCGCTACGAAGTGTTCATGGAGGAGTTCCTGAGCATCGTCAATCGTCACGACGACGCCGAGGAATCGCCATGAGCCGCAGCCGATACGGTCGCAAGAAACGCTTGATGGGGGAGATCAACGTGGTGCCGTACATCGACGTCATGCTGGTGCTGCTGATCATCTTCATGGTGACCGCGCCGCTGCTCAGCCAGGGCGTCAAGGTCGATCTGCCGCAAGCCGCGGCCTTGCGACTCGAGGACGATCAGCGCGAGCCGTTCGTGCTGACGGTCGATGCCGACGGCAACTACTATCTCAACGACGACCCGAACGCGGCGGTCTCGCCGCGCGCGATCCAACTGCATGCCGCGGCGGTGCTGCGGCGCAATCCGCGCACGCCGTTCTTGGTGCGCGGCGACGGCGCGGTCGAATACGCCCGCGTGGTGCGCGCGATGGTGCTGCTGCAGGCGGCCGGCGTGGAATCGGTCGGGCTGGTGACCGAGTCGCCGAAGTCGTGATGCGCGAGAAACTGCGGCGCGTCGCCTCAGCGTCGAGGTCGTTCGCGTTCACCATCGCCATCCACGCCGCGTTGATCGCCTTGCTGCTGGTCAGTTTCAACTGGGCAAACCCGGCCAAGCGCGGCGGCGACGCGCCCGCGCCGATCGCGGCGGTGGCGGTGCCGGAAGCGGAGATCCGCGCGCTGGCGGAGAAGAAGCGCGAGGAGGAAGAGCGCAAGCAACAGCAAGCCGAACGCGCCGCGCAACGCGTCGCCGAGTTGCAACGCCAGCAGCGCGAAGAGGAGCAACGCCTGACCGACTTGGCGAACCAACGCAAGGAGCAAGAACGCAAAGCGAAAGCGGAGCAGAAGCAACGCGAGGAGAAGGAAAAACTCGAAGCCGAAGCGCGCAAGCGCAAAGAGGCCGAAGCGAAGAAGAAACGCGAGACGGAAGCGAAAAAGAAACGCGAGCAAGAGGCGAAGAAGCAACGCGAGGCGGAGGAAAAGAAACAACGCGACGCCGAAGCCAAGCGCAAGGAGCGAGAACTGCAACGCAAACTCGAAGCCGAGGAGAAGAAGCGCGAGGCCGAAGCCAAACGCAAACAAGCCGAAGCGAAGCGTCGCGAAGCCGAAGCGAAGAAGCAGCGCGAAGCCGACGCCAAGCGCGAAGAGGAAGAGCGTCGCGCGGCCGAGGTTGCGCGGCGCGCGCGCATAAAGAGCGATGCCGAAGACGCGCTCAGCGCGATGGAACCCCGCATCGCCGCCGCGGTTCAACGCGTCTGGCGACCACCAGCGATCAACTGGGCCGGGCTGTTCGCCATTATTAAGGTTAAAGTAGCGCGCAACGGAGGAGTCATCTCCGCCGCTGTGATTCAAAGCAGCGGCGACGGCATTTTCGATCAATCCGCCGAGCGCGCGGTGCTGCGCGCATCGCCGCTGCCATTCCCCGACGATCCAAACTACTATGAGCACATCAGCGAATTCCATTTCAAGTTCGTCCCGCCGAATTAATAAGCGCGCGCGCGCGTCGGCGACGACATTGACCGCGCCGGCGTTGTTGCTGGCGATGCTGCTATCGCCGCCGGCGCAAGCGGTGCTGACCATCGAAGTAACCCGCGGCAGCGAAGCCGCGATCCCGATCGCGATCGTGCCGTTCGCGCGCGTCGGCGCGATCGCCGAGGCGGACGCGCCGGCGGATGTCATCACCGCCGACTTGCGCCGCAGCGGTCGCTTCGAGCCGCTGGCGCGCGAAGACTTAGCTAACCGCCCGGACGACATCAGCGCGGTGCAATACAAGAACTGGCGGCTGCTGCAAGCCGAGGCGTTGGTCATCGGCACGGTCGCGCAGTTGAGCGATGGGCGATACGAAATCCGCTTCCGCTTGCTCGACGTGTTCCGCGAGCAGCAACTCGCCGGGCAGAAGTTCGTCGTCCCCGCCGCGCGGCTGCGCAAGGCGGCGCATCGGATCAGCGACTTGATCCACCAGAAACTGACCGGCAAACGCGGCGCGTTCGACACTCGCATCGCCTATGTCTCGGTGCAGGAGTCGCCGCGCAAGCGTTTCTTGCTGCAAGTCGCGGACTCCGACGGACACAACCCGAAAACGATTCTCGAGTCGCCGCAGCCGATTTTATCGCCGGCGTGGTCGCCCGACGGCAATCGCCTCGCCTATGTCTCGTTCGAGAAAAAACGCTCGATGATCTACGCGCAGAACTTGTGGAGCGGCGAGCGCGAACTAGTGGCGAGCCACGACGGCATCAACGGCGCGCCGGCGTGGTCGCCCGACGGCACGAGATTGGCGATGGCGTTGTCCAAGGACGGCAATCCGGAGATCCACATCCACGACTTGCGCAGCGGCGACTTGCGCCGCTTGACTCGCCACACCGCGATCGACACCGAGCCGGCGTGGTCGCCCGACGGCGCGACCATCGCGTTCACTTCCAACCGCTCCGGCACGCCGCAGATCTACCGCATCCCCGCCGCCGGCGGCGTCGCCCGACGCCTGACCTTCTCCGGTAACTACAACGCCGGCGCGCAGTATTCGCCCGACGGCGAATTCATCGCCTTGGTCACCAACCAAGGCAACGGCCACCGAGTTGGGCTATACTCGGCGGCGAATCGAAGCATCACCGAATTGACCCAAACCACGCAGGATGAATCGCCCACCTTCGCGCCCAACGGCGAAATGCTGATGTACGCCACCCAAGTCGGCGCCATCAACGTGCTCGCCGCGGTCTCCACCGACGGCCGCGTGCGGCACATCCTGCGGCTGCAAAGCGGCGCGGTGCGGGAGCCGGCGTGGTCGCCGTACAACCGTAAACCATAGAGGAGCCCATCATGCCCACATCATCCATGCGCAAGTCGCCGCCGCGTAGGTTGTCGTTGCGCACGTTGTCATTGCGCAAGTTTTTATCGTGCATGTTGCCGTCGCGCACGTTGCCGTCGCGCAGGTTGTCGTCCTATGCGCTCGTGCTGCTGCTCGGCGGAGCGCTCGCCGGCTGCGGCGGCGGCGGCGCGCTCGCGCCCGCGCCGGAGGAAGTCGAAGTCGAGATCAACCCGGTCGAAGGCATCGCCGGCGACACCGACGCCACCGCCACCGGACTCGGCGACGACAGCGCCGCGCAAACTCAAGGACTCGACGACGCATCCTCCGCCGACAGCGGCGGCGGCGACGCGTTGCTGGCGCAGCGGGTGGTCTATTTCGAATACGACAGCAGCGCGCTGACCGCCGCCGGCCAAGCCGCGGTGCGCGCGCATGCGCGCCACCTGCGCACCGCCACCGGCACGCAGGTCGTGCTCGAGGGCCACGCCGACGAGCGCGGCACGCGCGAATACAACCTCGCCCTGGCCGAAGACCGCGCCAAGTCGGTGGCCGACCTGATGCAGGCCTTCGGCGTCGAGTCCGGCCGCATCCAAACCGTCTCCTACGGCGAAGAGCGCCCGGTCGCGCTCGGCCACGACGAAGCATCGTGGCATCTCAATCGCCGCGTCGAGATCCTGTACTGAAGATGCGCCGGCCGAAGACCCGCGGCGCGCGACTGGCGCGCGCTTGGCTGGCGGCGCCGCTGGCGGCGGCACTGGTGACAACACTGGCACTTGGCGGCTGCGCCGGCTTCACCATCCCCGCGGTGCAACCGCAGCAAGCGCAACGCCCGGCGCAAACGCAAACGCAATCATCGCAGTCGTCGTCGCAGTTGCCGCCGCAATCGCTGCAAACGACGCGCCCGGCGAGCGAGGTAACGCTGCAGGCGCTGACCGTGCTGAACGAACTGAAGGAGGAGTTGAAGCAACTTCGCAACGCGGTCGAGGAGATGCAGTTCGACACCGAGACCGCGACGCGCCGCCAGCAAAATCTGTTTCAGGACTTGGACCGCCGCCTGCTCAGTCTGGAGCGCGCGCAACGCCTGTTGCAACTGCCAAACCCCGCCGGCAACCTCGGCGCGCTTAATCCCGCCACGCCGCCCGCCGCGCTCGGCGGCGCGATCCCCGGCACGATTAGCGGCACGACTGGCGACACGACTGGCGACACGACTGGCGGCGACATCGCGCTGGTGGTGTCCGCGCCGGTGAGCGCGCTCGGCGGCACGACGTCGCCCGCGGCACCGATCGTGGTGCCCAGCGCATCGGTGCAGACACCGACAGACGCGACCGAAACGCTTGCGGCCGATTCGACCGACGCCGACGCCGCAACCGATGAACCCGACGCCGAGCCAACCACCATCGCCGCCGTGACCGCGCCACCCAAAGCGGTCACATTGCAGGAGCAGCAGCAGTACGATCGCGCGTTCAACCTGCTTAAACTCAGCCAATACGAAGACGCCATCGCGCAGTTCCAGCAACTCGCCGGCGACTGGCCGGACGGCGCGCTCGCCGACGACGCGCATTACTGGATCGCGGAGGCGCGCTATGTCAACCGCGAGTTCGAAGCCGCCTTGCGCGGCTTCCGCACCGTGCTGGCGCGCTATCCCGGCAGCGAACGCGCGCCCGAGGCGCTGCTCAAGACCGGCTACATCCAATACGACATCGGCGCCTACGCGCAAGCGGCGGAGATCTTCCGCGAAGTCTTGTTGCGCTTCCCGACCCACTTGGTCGCGGTGTCGGCGCAAACCCGCCTGCGCCGCATCGAGCACACCATTCAATAATCCATTCCTCCGCGCGGTCGCGGGCTCGTTGCGGTCGCGAAAAAACCGCTCCGAGGTTTTTTTCTCGTAACCATCTCCCCCACCACTATTCCCGCCCATCCCCCCATCGTCATTGCCGCAGTCTGTAAGCGGGAAAAATCGCCCGGAGCGATTTTTCGCGAGCGAAGCGGCCCGTAGGGCGAGTATCATGGACGATACGAGCAGCCCACACTCGCGCAAGCGAGTGAAGCAGGCCGAAGGGCTGTTTGCTTTTGATTCGAGCCGGAATGACGTCGCGATGGATTGACCGCCGCGGCGCGGCGGCGCATAATCGCCGGTCGCGCGCAAGCCAGCGCGCATCGGCGATCGCATCGGGGCGTTAGCTCAGTCGGTAGAGCATCTGACTTTTAATCAGGTGGTCGCAGGTTCGAATCCTGCACGCCCCACCATTTTTCATAATGCGTACCGTGAATGATTTTGATAAACACGGTACGCATTTTTGTG
>JBPCXC010000237.1:0-4014 GCA_051008875.1 bacterium | reverse complement strand
ACCATCACCACCGAGAGTCAACGCATGAAACTATCCACCACCTTGGGCGAGATCGAGATCGAACTCTATCCGCAGGACGCGCCCGAGAGCGTGCGCAACTTCGTCGAGTATGTCGAAGCCGGACACTTCGACGACCTCATCTTCCACCGCGTCATCCCCGGCTTCATGATCCAAGGCGGCGGCTTCACCGCCGACATGAATCAGCGCGAAACCCGCGCGCCGATCGTCAACGAAGCCGACAACGGTCTGAAGAATCTCGCCGGCACGCTGTCGATGGCGCGCACCCCCGACCCGAACTCGGCGACCTCGCAGTTCTTCATCAACCTGGTGGACAACGCCTTCCTCGACCACACCGCCAAGAGCGCGCAAGGCTGGGGCTACGCGGTGTTCGCCAAGGTCGTCGGCGGCATGGACGTGGTCGAGCAAATCGGCGCGGTGGCGACCACCCGCGTCGGCGCGCACAGCGACGTGCCGGCCGAGCCGGTGGTGATCGTGAAGGCGCGGATGGCGGAGGAATAGGGCGATCATTCGGCGACGATTATTCATCCGACCAACTCGGTGACGCGCAAACTTCACATCAAGACTTTCGGCTGCCAGATGAACGAATACGATTCATCGCGCATGGCCGACTTGCTGCGCGTCAGTCACGGCTGCGAGGTCGTCGCCGATTCCGAGCGCGCCGATGTGATCTTGCTGAACACCTGCTCGGTGCGCGAGAAGGCGCAGGAGAAGGTGTTCTCGCAGTTGGGGCAGTGGCGGCGCATCAAGGCGCGGCGGCCGGAGTTGGTGATCGGCGTCGGCGGCTGCGTCGCCAGCCAAGAGGGCGAGATGATTTTGCGGCGCGCGCCGTATGTTGATCTCGTGTTTGGTCCGCAGACGCTGCATCGGCTGCCGACGATGCTCGACGACGTGCTCGCCGCGCGCGCCGCCGTCGCCACCGTCGCCACCACCACCAACGTCGACGTCGCCTTCCCCGAGATCGAGAAGTTCGACTGCCTGCCGCCGCCGCGCGCCGACGGCGTCAAGGCGTTCGTCTCGATCATGGAAGGCTGCAGCAAATACTGCTCGTTCTGCGTCGTGCCGTACACCCGCGGCACCGAGTTCAGCCGCCCGTTCGACGACGTCATCTTCGAGATCGATGGCCTCGCCCGACAAGGCGTGCGCGAGATCAACCTGCTCGGCCAGAACGTCAACGGCTATCGCGGCGCGCGCTATGGCGACGACGACGGCGTGGTCGAGTTCGCCGAGTTGCTGCATTACGTCGCCGCGATCGACGGCATCGACCGCGTGCGCTACACCACCTCGCATCCGCTCGAGTTCACCGATGCGCTGGCGCGCGCGCACGGCGAAATCCCGGAGTTGGCCGGGCATCTGCATCTGCCGGTGCAAAGCGGCTCCGACCGCATCCTGCGCCGCATGAAACGCAACTACAGCGCGGCGCAATACCTCGACTGGATCGCCAAGATCCGCGCCGCGCGCGCCGACATCTCGCTGTCGTCGGACTTCATCGTCGGCTTCCCCGGCGAGACCGACGCCGACTTCGCCGCGACCATGGACTTGATCGAGCGCGTCGGCTACGACCAGTCGTTCAGTTTCCTCTACAGCCCGCGCCCGGGCACGCCGGCGGCGGCGTATCCAGACGACGTGCCGGCGGCGGCGAAGAAAGAGCGCCTGGCGATCTTGCAGCAACGCATCAACCAGATGGCGGCGGCGATCAGCGCAGCGATGGTCGGCACCGAACAAGTCGTGCTGGTCGAAGGGAGTTCGCGCAAGGACGCGGCGCAAATGTCCGGCCGCACCGAGAACAACCGCGTGGTCAACTTCCCCGCCGAGGCCGCGCTCGCCGGCGCGTTCGTCGCGGTGCGCATCACCGAAGCCCTGCCCAACTCGCTGCGCGGCGTGATCGCCGACTCGCCACCTGCGTTGCATAACCCGATGAGCCGCCCGACCGGGCTTGGCGCGCCATCGCCGCCATGATCTTTTAGAGGGCGATCTATGAAATGGGATGTCGCTAAATACAATCGAAATGCTCGTTATGTTTCCGAGTGCGGCGAAGCATTATTGGAGATTCTTTCGCCGGTCTGCGGGGAAGTTATTTTGGATGTCGGCTGCGGCGACGGCGAGTTGGCGGAGAAAATCGCGGCGCTCGGATGCTCGGTTGTCGGCATAGACAGCAGTTCGGAAATGGTCGCAACCGCGAAAGGCAGGGGAATCAAAGCGCAAGTCCTCGATGCGCAGAAAATGAATTTCGATCATCAATTCGATGCGGTCTTCTCCAACGCCGCGTTGCATTGGATGAAGGACGCCGACGCGGTCATTCGAAATGTGCACGCCGCGCTCAAGCCAAGCGGACGATTTTGCGCCGAGTTCGGCGCGCGAAATAATATTCGCGCGGTTCTCGCCGCGATTTATGCGCAACTGAAAAAAGCCGACCTGAATGGCGATGATTACAATCCGTGGTATTTCCCAAGCGGTGCGGAATACCGGTCCAAACTGGAGAAAAACGGCTTTGAAGTAATCGAACTGGATGTGTTTGAAAGGCCGACCCGACTGCCCACCGATATTGTCGGCTGGCTGGATACTTTCGCCGCCGATTTTTTGCGGGACATACCGCTTGCGGAGCATGCGCGTTTTGTCGAGAATGTCGCCGATGAAGTTTGCGCAGAACTGCAGGGCGAATGCGGGCATTGGTTCGCGGATTATGTTCGGTGTCGTTTCTTGGCGAGAAAAATATAGCGGATGAATCAAAAACAGCAAGATTATCTTGAAGATGAAAATGCAATGGCGCAGTTCATTGGCTGGCGCGCCGATGGAATTCACATCGGCATGAGCGAGTCGCGTTGAGCAAGGCGGTTTTGTTTCAGTTGCTGCCGGCGGAGGATGAGCGGCTGGCGCAGGTGTGCGGCGTGCTCGACGCGCATTTGCAGCAGATCGAGGCGCGGCTCGATGTCAAGATCACGCAGCGGCGCAACGCCTTCAGCGTGATCGGCAACCGGCGGCGCGCGTCCACCGCGGAGGCGGTCATCCGCGGCTTGTTCGCGATCACCGAGCATCGCGCCGAGCCGCTGACCGGCAACGACGTGCATCTCGAACTCGCGCGCGCCGGCGCCGACGGCGACGCGCACGACGACGACGCGCACGACGACGCGCGCGAGGAGATCGCGCTCAAACTGCGCAAGCAACTCATCCGCGGACAGAACCCGCGCCAGCGCGAGTACCTGCGCCGCATCCGCGAGAACGACATCAACTTCGCCATCGGTCCGGCCGGCACCGGCAAGACTTATCTGGCGGTCGCCTGCGCGATCGACGCGTTGGCGCAGGAGCGGGTCGAGCGCGTGCTGCTGGTGCGCCCGGCGGTCGAGGCGGGCGAGAAACTCGGCTTCCTGCCCGGCAACATCGGCGACAAGATCGATCCGTATCTGCGTCCGCTGTTCGATGCGTTGTACGAGATGCTCGGCTTCGACCGCGTCGGCAAACTGATCGCGCGCGGCACCATCGAGATGGCGCCGCTGGCGTATATGCGCGGGCGCACGCTGAACCAATCGTTCGTGATTCTCGACGAAGCGCAGAACACCACCGCCGAGCAGATGAAGATGTTCCTGACGCGCATCGGCTTCGGCTCGACTGCGATCATCACCGGCGACATCACCCAAGTCGATCTGCCGCGCGAGCAACGCTCCGGGCTGAAGCACGCGCAACGCGTGCTCGGCGGCATCGCTGGCATCAGTTTCACTAGATTCCTGCCGCAGGACGTGGTGCGCCACCCGTTGGTGCAACAGATCGTCGAGGCATACGAGCACTCCGGCGAATGACCACCGCGCGGATGACGGCGTCGCGGGTGGAGTCGCAAGTGTCATCGCAAGCGACGTCGAAGTCGTCGTCGCAAGTCGAGTCGCAAGCGTCGTCGCAAGTGGTGTTGCAAGTCGCCGACGCGCTCGCCGACGGCGAGATTCCGACGCTCGGCGAAGTGCGATCGTGGGCGACGGCGGCGTTGCGCGCGGCGCGACGGACGGG
>JBPCXC010000236.1:0-3690 GCA_051008875.1 bacterium | reverse complement strand
CAGCAACACCGCCAGCGCGGTCAGCGCGACCGCGAGGCCGGCCATCGCCGCCATGATCGCGCGGCGGTCGATGCGGTCGGAGAGCAAGCCGAGCGGCCACTGGAACAACAGTCCGCCGAACAGGAAGCATGCCATGAAGATCGAGATCAACTCGGTGTCGAAGCCCTTCTGCGCCGCATACACGGCACCTAAGCCGAAGATGGTGCCGTGGGCGACGCCGGTCAGCGCGTTGCTGATCACCGCCAGCGGCGAGGCGCGGAACAACTGCGGCAGACTCATCTTGCCCGAGATCTCGAACGCCGGCGCCGGGCGCGCGGTCAGCAGCATCGGGATCAATCCGAACGACACCACCACCGAGACCAGGATGAACAGGTCGGCGTCCTTCGGGTCGGCGAGGTTGAGCCCGAACTGCCCGACGCCGAGCCCGAGGGTGACGATGACCATGTAGATCGACAGCAACTTGCCGCGGCTCTCGTTGCCGGCGCGGTCGTTGAGCCAACTCTCGGTGACCACATACAAGCCGGCGTAGCTGATGCCGGTGATCAGGCGCATCACCGTCCAGGTGAGCGGGTGGACATAGACCACGTGCAGCAGGATCGAGATCGACGCGGTCGAGGCGAGCGCGGCGAACACGCGGATGTGCCCGACCCGCCCGACCAGCCGCGGCGCCAGCACCGAGCCGATGAAGATGCCGACGAAATAGCCCGACATCATCACCCCGGTGGTGAACGTCGGAAAGCCCTCGATGGTCGCGCGCAGGCCGAGCAAGGTGCCTTGCAGCCCGTTGCCGAGCATCATGAAGCCGATGCCGACCAGCAGCGCCCAGGTCGCGCGCACATCATTCCACATTAGACCGCTCCCGAAGAATCAGTTGATCGCCCGCGCGGGGATAGCGCGCTGGCATCGGGCGTCGCCCGGCGGCGAATCGTAGCGCAAAAAAGCGGCGAAGTGAGCGCGCCCTCACGGACTCGCCCACTTCGCCGCCGCGATAATCGTACAATCCCGCCTTTGCTTTGATCCCTCGCATGACCGACTCCGACTCCGCCCGTCCGCCGACCTCCCCCGCCGGCATCACCCATCGCGCGGTGTGGCGGTTGGCGGCGCCGATGATCATCTCCAACATCTCGGTGCCGTTGGTCGGCGCGGTGGACACCGCGGTGGTCGGGCGGCTGCCGGGCGCGCAGCACATCGGCGCGGTCGCGCTCGGCGCGTTGGTGTTCACCTTCCTGTACTGGGGCTTCGGCTTCCTGCGCATGGGCACCACCGGCTTCGTCGCGCGCGCGTATGGCGCCGGTGACCACCGCGCGCTCGCGTTGATCCTGCTGCGCGTGCTGTGGCTCGCGCTCGCCCTCGGCGTTGTCACCATCGCCGCCAGCGCGCCGCTGATCTCGCTGGCGATGACGCTGCTCGAGTCCAGCGCGCGGGTCGAGCGACTCGCCGCGGAGTATTGCGCCATCCGCGTGTGGAGCGCGCCGGCGACGCTGTGCGTGTATGTCTTCACCGGGTTGTTCATCGGCATGCACAACACCCGCCGCGCGCTGCGCCTGGTGCTGACGCTGAACTTCGCCAACGTCGCGCTCGACCTGCTGTTCGTGCCGGTGCTCGGGCTCGGCGTCGCCGGCGTCGCCTGGGCGACGTTGATCGCCGAATACCTGACCGCCGCGCTTGGCTTCTTCATGCTGCGCGCGCAACTTAGCGATGCGATCCGCACCAGTCGCTGGCGCGAAGTGCTCGAAGGCGGCGCGGTGCTGGAGTTGATGCGCGCCAACGGCAACATCTTCGTGCGCACCTTGTGCCTGATGTTCTCGTTCGCGTACTTCACCGCGATGAGCGCGCGCCTCGGCGACGTCGCGCTCGCCGCCAACACCATCTTGATGCACCTGCAAAGCACGATGGCGTACGCCCTCGACGGCTTCGCCCACGCCGCCGAGGCGCTGACCGGCGGCGCATACGGCGCGCGCGACCGCGGCGCATTCCGCCGCGCGGTGCGCCTGACCACGGTGTGGGCGCTCGGTACCGCATGCGTCGCCAGCCTCGCCTACGCCGTCGCCGGCGCGGAGTTGCTCGCGCTGTTCACCACCAACGCGCCGGTGCTGGCGATGGCGAACCAATACTTGATCTGGATGATGGTCATGCCGCTGCTGTCGGTGTGGAGTTTCCAGTTCGACGGCATCTTCATCGGCATCAGCCGCACGCGCGAGATGCGCAACGCCATGCTGATCTCCACCGCGGCCTACCTCGCCCTGCTCGCGCTATTGATCCCGCGCCTCGGCAACCACGGCCTGTTCCTCGGCCTCGCCTGCTTCATGCTGCTGCGCGCCGCCACCTTGTGGGCGTATTACCCGCGCGTGTTGAAATCATTGCGCGACGCGCGGGGGTGAGCCGCGTCAGGCGAGGGCGTGCTCGAGGAGGGCGCGGAGATCGTATTGAGAACCGCTGGCGAAGTAGATTCCCTTTTCTTTGAAGTCTTGAGCGGTCATTGGCTTGTCGGTGCCGATTTTCTGTGGGCGCGTGTCGGTCCAAATATAGGCGTGCAGAAAAACCTGCGGATGCTTCTTTTGCAGTTTGCTTTGCGTGTCTTTAATCCGTTTGTGCAAATTTGCTTTGCGCTCGACTTTGTGGTCATACCGACTAAGCCCTTTCGGATCGATGAAGAGAATGTCTTGTTGCGTCTTGTCCGGGTGCTTTACCCAGAGGATGAAGTCGGGATAAAAGGCGTGGTCGTCGAAGAACGAGATGCCTTTGTTGCGGCTTTGATTTCGCATCAAATAAATTTCCTTTCCGTGCAAGTGCTCGGAGTTTTCCATTGTCGTTGCAATTTTCTTTAGTTCATCGACGAATTTGGCTTCGCCGTCTTTCAGCGCGACCGGGATGGCATGCACGACTGGCTCGCGCCGTTCGGCAATATGCAGCAGGGGATGATAAGTTTGGAATGAATGTTTGAACAGCGACATTTGCACTTCTTGGTGCTGAAAAAAATCCTCGTAGTCACCATCAGCGACTTGATCTGCCAACTCTTCGATTTTCTCGATCAATTCCTCTTGCTTAGCGTCAATCAGCAGTTCGTATTTTTTAATGTAGTTGGAGTTTTCATCGTCCAGCGGCGCGACTTCCATGTGCTCATGCTCCCAACGGTTGCGTGCCTTGCGCCAGAATCGGTCGGCGTATTCACCGATTAAATCCGCGGCGAGGCCTTCCCATTCGCGCACGCGACCATACGCGGACAACTCCAGTTTTTCCGGTGGGATGTAAAGGTCATACCACTCTTGATTTTCGAGTAGCGCATTGATTGTTTCCCGCTGGATCGTCATGTTGTGCCAGCCGCATCTGCGCTTGCGCGCTAGCACTTTGTGATAGATGGCTTGCTGATTCATCAGTTTCAGGTGCCGCCGCTCAAAGCCCTCCAAGTTTTTTTGCTGCCCATCCGCAGCGGCGCCCGTCTCCGATTCCAACATCTGCAACGCGCCGTAGCGATCCAGCGTAACCTTGTCCGCTTGTTCCGGTTCACCCGACAAATCAAGTCGAACTTCCGAATATTCAAATCGCCCCACATCTTCCCGCTTCTTGAGGATTTTGAGATCTTTGACATCGCCGATCTTCTTGACCGGCAAAGTGATCGAGACTTGGTCGATCTTCACGCCCTCCTTGGAAAGATAATCCTTGAATTTATCCATGTAGTTGGCTTTCAAG
>JBPCXC010000235.1:0-4920 GCA_051008875.1 bacterium | reverse complement strand
GTGTGGTGGGTTGGCGATGGGGGAAGATAGCACATCTCGCCGCCTCTTTCTCGTCATTCCCGCAGTCTGTTGAGCGGGAATGACGAGGGGGGAGATTTTTGCGGGAAAAAAATGCCAGGAGCGTTTTTTCGCGAGCGTTAGCGAGCCCGCAGGGCGCGTATCAGGATGATACGCGCAAAGACGGCATGGGGAGATGGTTGCGCGCAATGACGGCAAAGAAAAACCTCGCCGTCATTTCTGCTGTTGGCGTAGCGCGCCCTATTCCCGCCGCAACTCCGGCAAGTCGCGGAAGTGCTTGAGCGCTTCGGGGTTCGCCAGTGCTTCGGTGTTGTTCACCGCCTCGCCATGCACCACGCTGCGCACCGCGAGTTCGACGATTTTGCCGCTGCGGGTGCGCGGGATGTCGGGCACGGCGATGATCTTTTGCGGCACGTGCCGGCGCGTGGTGTTCGCTTGCACGGTGTCGCGGATGCGTTGCACAAGCGCGTCGTCGAGGCGCGCGCCTTCGCGCAGCACGACGAACAGCACGACGCGGACATCGCCGTCCCACTCTTGGCCGATGCATAGACTCTCGAGCACCTCGTCGCTCTTCTCCACTTGCCGATAAATCTCCGCGGTGCCGATGCGCACGCCGCCGGGGTTCAGCACCGCGTCCGATCGGCCGTGGATAATCACGCCGTCGCGGCGGGTGATTTCGGCGTAGTCGCCTTGCGCCCAGACGTTCTCGAAGCGCGAGAAATACGCCTCGCGATAACGTTGCTGGTCGTCGTCGCCCCAGAAGCCGAGCGGCATGCTCGGGAACGGCTTGGTGCAGACCAACTCGCCGCGTTGCTCGCGCACCGAGTTGCCGTCGGCGTCGTACACTTCGACCGCCATGCCGAGTCCGCGCGACTGAATCTCGCCGCGATAGACCGCGCGCAATGGATTGCCGAGCACGAAGCACGAGACGATGTCGGTGCCGCCGGAGATGGAGGACAACATCAAGTCCGACTTGATGCTCCGATACACATAGTCGAAGCCCTCGACCGAGAGCGGCGAGCCGGTGGACAGCAGCACGCGCAACTTGGATAAGTCGCACTGCTCGCCGGGCGCGGCGCTTGCCTTTTCGAGCGCGGCTAAGTAGCGCGCGCTGGCGCCGAACACGGTGATGCCCAACTCCTCCGCCAAGCGCCACAGCACATCGTGGCGCGGGAAGAACGGCGAGCCGTCGTACAACACCACGGCGCAGCCGCTCGCCAGCGCGCTGACCAGCCAGTTCCACATCATCCAGCCGCAGGTGGTGATGTACAGGAACACGTCGCGGCGCGTCAAGTCGAGATGCAGGCGATGCTCCTTCAAGTGCTGGATCAACGTGCCGCCGGCGCTGTGCACGATACACTTCGGCGCGCCGGTGGTGCCGGACGAGTACAAGATATACAGCGGATGATCGAACGGCAACTGCGCGAAATGAATCTCGCTCTGCGTCGCGGCGAAGTGGTCGAACAACTTCGCCTTGCCCGCCAGCGACTCCGGCAGCGACGATGATTTCAGTTGCGCGTCCAGGAACGGCGCGATGATGACTTGCTCGACGCTGTCGAGTCGCGCCGCGATCTCGGCGACCGCGTCGAGCAACTCGATGCGCTTGCCGTTGTAGCGATAGCCGTCGGCGGCGAACAGCACGCGCGGGCGGATTTGCCCGAAGCGGTCGAGCACGCCTTGCACGCCGAAGTCCGGCGAGCACGACGACCAGATCGCGCCGACGCTCGCGCTCGCCAGCATCGCGATCACCGTCTGCGGGCAGTTCGGCAAGTAGCCGGCGACGCGATCGCCGGGCTCGACGCCGATCTCGCGCAGCCATTCGCTGACGCGCGCGACTTCGTCGTGCAGTTGGGCGTAGGTCAGCGTGCGGCGTCCGTCGGCGTCGTCGGCGTTTTCGCCGCGGAAGATGATCGCGGCGCGGTCGTCGCGCTCGCGCAATAGATTCTCGGCGAAGTTCAAGCGGCTGCCGACGAACCATTTCGCGCCGGGCATCGCGTCGCCGTCAACCAGCACGGCGCGCGACTCGCGCTTGGCGCGGATCTCGGCGAAGCGCCACACCGACGACCAGAACGCGGCGCGGCGATCGATGCTCCAACGATACAACGCATCCCAGTTCGCCTCGATGCCGTGCCGCGCCGCGCACTGCTTCATGAAGCGATGCATCGCGCTCTGCTCCATCGCGCGCGCGTCGAGCGACCATCGTATCTGCACTCGCTGCGTCATGTTCGGCGACTCTGCAATCTTAACTGCGCGCAATCTTATCCGCGCGCGTTAATACTGCGACTCCGGCACATGGACGATCAAGCCGTCCAACTCCGGCGTAATCTTAATCTGGCAACTCAGCCGGCTGTTCTGGTCCACGCCTTCGGCGAAGTCGAGCATCTCGATCTCCATCTCCTCCTTCGGCGGCACGCGCTCGCGCCACGACGCGTCGATATGCACATGGCAGGTGGCGCAACTGCACACCCCGCCGCATTCGGCGAGGATGCCGTCGAACGCCTGCCGCCGCGCGAGTTGCATCAGCACATCGCCGTCGTCGGCTGCGACCGCATGGCGGCTGCCGTCGGCGAGGATGAAATGAATCGTGATCGTCATTCGAACAAGATCGGATAGAGCGAGCCGATCAGCAGCAGCGCCATGGTCAGGTTGAACACGCGCAGTTTGCGCGGCGCGTCGAGCACCTTGCGCACTTGCGTGCCGGCGACCACCCACACGCCGGACGACGGCAGCGTGATCGAGCCGAACACGATCGCCACCAGGAACACGCTGCGCCACGGATGCGACGGCGGCGTGTACGCGCTGATCGCGGTCAGCGCCATCGTCCACGCCTTCGGATTGACCCATTGAAACAACGCCGCCTGCACGAAGGTGAACGGCTTCGGCTTGATCTTGGCGTATTCCGGATGATCTCCGAACGGCGCGGCGGTGGCGATCTTCCACGACAAGTACAACAGATACGCGATGCTCGCGGTCTTCAAGATCCAATAAGTCGCCGGCACCGCGGTGAACAACTGCATCAGCCCGATGCCGACCAGCATGATCATGATGGTGAAGCCGATGACCACGCCGAGCAAGTGCGGCGCGGTGCGGCGCAAGCCGAAGTTCGCGCCGGAGGCGAGCAGCATCAAGTTGTTCGGTCCCGGCGTGCCGGAGGAGACGAAGGAGAATGCGACCAAGGCGGTGATGAGTTCGTAGTTCATGGACGACGACGACGCGCGTTCGGTCGGTGAATGCGCGCGCGTTTGACGAGTGCCCGCGTTCGGCAAGTGCGAATGCGTCGCGCGCTTAAATTAAGTCCGCGTCGGCGATGATTTCAACCAGCGCCGGACCGTCGTGCGCGAGCGCTTTTTGTATCGCGCGCTCGAGTTTGTCGGCGCGCGTGACGCGCTCGCCCGACGCGCCGCACAGCCGCGCATACGCGGCGAAGTTCGGGTTGTGCAGCGAAGTCTGCCAGACCTGCCACTGCGCCGCGCGCTGCTCCTTGGTGATCTTGCCGAGTTGATGGTTGTTGAGCAGGATGTGGGTGATGTTCATGTTGTATTTCACCGCGGTGGTGAACTCGGCGAGATACTGCCCGAAGCCGCCGTCGCCGCTGATGGAGACCACCGCTCGGCCGCGC
Organism: bacterium; assembly: GCA_051008875.1. Lineage (GTDB taxonomy): Bacteria > Pseudomonadota > Gammaproteobacteria > Arenicellales > Poriferihabitantaceae > JAHRAW01. Next base: position 1,283 of record JBPCXC010000235.1, on the reverse strand, counting down.
AGTTCGTCGTGGTCGCGGGTCGCCGCCCACGCGCCCATCGCCGCCGGCAGCGCGAAGCCGATCGAGCCGAGATAGCCCGACATCAGCACCGACTGCTGCGCGCATTCGAAGTAGCGCCCGAACGAGTACGTGTTGTTGCCGACGTCCACGGCGATGATCGCGTCGCGCGGAAGCAGCCGCGTCAACGCATCGAAGATGGTCGCCGAGTTCAAGCCGTTGCCGCTTCCGTTGCCGCTTCCGTTGCCGCTTCCGTTGCCGCTGGTGTCGGCGCGTCGACTCGCCTTCTCTTGCCGCCAGATGCGCCATCGCTCGGCGACTTCATCGCGCTGGTCAATGGTGTCGATCGCGTCGGCGCGCGCGCCGATGCCTTCGCTCAGCAGCCGCGCGGTGGTCGCGATCTCGCCCCACACCGGCAGCGCGACCGGATGAAATTTGCCGAGCGCCATGCGTTCGAAATCAACCTGGATGATCGGACGCTTGTCGGTGATGCCGGTGTGATTCGAGAACGACGTGCCGAACGCCAAGATCAAGTCGCATTCGTTCATCAACCAACTCGCGATCGGCGTGCCCGACCGACCGAGCACGCCGGCCGCCAGCGGATGATCGTCGGCGATCTGACCCTTGCCCTTGAACGTGGTCAGCACCGGCGCGCCGAGTCGCTCCGCCAACGCGACCACATCGTCCATCGCATCGCGCGCGCCGTAGCCGACGATGACGATCGGCCGGCGATGCTTGCGCAGCAACGCCAGCGCATCTTCGATCGACTGCGCCGACGGCGAAATCGCGCAGTCGCCGAGCCGCCCTTGCGGTCCGCCGGCGCGCGCCGCGCCCGCCTCGATCGTCTGCACATCGTCGGGGAAGATCAAATGCGCCGGCAAGCGATTCACCAGCGCGCTCTTGCACGCGAGGCTCATCAACTCGGCGTGACGACTGGTGTGCAATACCGTCTGGCCGAACTCCGCGACCGACTCGAACGCCGCGGCGAGATCAATCTCCTGGAACGCGCCAGGACCGAGCACTTGCACGTCAATCTGCCCGGTCAACGCCAGCACCGGCGCGCGATCGACCTTCGCGTCCCACAGCCCGGTCAGCAAGTTGGTCGCGCCCGGCCCGGCGATGGTCAGGCACGCCGCCAACTTGCCGGACGCCTTGGCGTAGCCGGAGCAAGCGAACGCCGCGGCGCCTTCGTGGCGGATGCCGTAGTAGCGCATCGCGCCGCTCGCCTCTTGCGCGCGCAACGCGTCGGCGAGGCCGAGATTGGAATGCCCGACCATGCCGAACAC
>JBPCXC010000234.1:0-15599 GCA_051008875.1 bacterium | reverse complement strand
GTCGAGGCCGGTGCCGCGCGGCACTGGATGGCCGTCGCGCGCGGCGATTTGCAATTTGCCCCTCGCCATCGCCGCGGTCGCCAAGTCGAACACCATCGGCGACTTGCCCGGGCGCGGCCACGCGAACGAGATCGGGTTGGTGCCGAACAGCGCGCGCGCGGCGCCGTGCGGCGCGACCATCGGCTTGTATGCGGTGCAGGCGAGCGCGGCGAGTCCGTGCTCGGCGAGCGCCTCGGTCTCGTGCCACAGCGCGGCGAAGTGATGCACGCGCACCAGCGCGAGCGCGCCGACGCCGTGCTCGCGCGCGGTTTGCGCCAAGTGCGGCAAGCCGACGCGCAGCGCGGTCGGGGCGAAGCCGTTGTCGCCGTCGCATCGCGCCGCCGCCGCGCTCAACGCCTCGACCGATGGCGCGGCGCCGCCGTTGACCTTGCCGCTGCGCAGCGCGGCGACATAGCCGGGAATGCGGAACAGCCCATGCGAAACCGAGCCGTCGCGCTCGGCGCGGGTCACGGTGTCGGCGACCGCGTCGGCGTTGGCGTGGTCGCAGCCGTTGTGCGCCATGCAGTCGTGCGCCAACGCGCGGATTTCGGTCAACGACAACGCGACTGTGGACTGGGTATCTTGGGTGTCCGGCATTTCAGTTTCCGGCGATGTGAACGAAGCCTCGCCGCGAAGTATAGTGTATAATGCAATTGTATAGGACTTAAGGAAAATCGCGTGTGGGCACGCTGGCGGAGGTTGATTGAAGCCGCGAAATTTGATAGGGTGCGCGTATCATTTTGATTGACTGGATTAACTCCACTTCAACCTCATTGACATCACTAACTCCATAGGAGGCCCGAGATGAAAACCATATATTATTTACTGCTTGCTTTCGCCGTCGCTTGCGCGACGCTGTCCGTCAACGCGTTCGCGCAGGAGACAGAGGAGACAAAGGAGGTTCGCATAAGGGTCAGCTTGCCGTATTATCCGACGCATGAGAATAGCTTCAAGGCCCAATGCAAGGTCGCACTGGAAAGAACGCATAAAAAAGCGAAGCGCCGTTGCTATCCCAAAATCAAACGGAGCGAAATTCGATACGAGAATCCCAAATGCACGGCCAGCGAAAAGATCGATGATTATGGGCAGTATGAGGTGACTTCGCATGAAGTTCTAGTCATCGCCCATTGCGCCGAACAATAGCCGCCCGAAGCGATCGAGCCGGCTGGCCGCTGATGGCTTGGCGGCGCGCGAATGCCGCCGCCTTCGGTTTCATGTCGCATCGGGGATTCACCACGAAAACCGCAGCGATTTTCTGCTCGCGCTCGTCGCTTGCGCGATGTTGCTGTCCGGCTTGTCCGCGTAGGCTGATCATTGGCGTGAGCGGGGCTATCATGTGACCTATCCGAAAGAGGCGGATACTTATACGTTCCGGGAGACGGCGGGCGGTTGGCATCCAGGGCGGATCCAAGACGTATTTGTCAAAGCACCGGGAGCCGCGCGGGAATGAGTACGAGCAGGCTTGTGGCAATGCGGTGCCCAAAACGCTTGAGGCGGTGAAGCGCCATTGCGACGCCGACATAACGATGGATGAGACGGAATTCAGAGGAGGGGAGCGGATGCGATGCGAGGTTAAGAACCTTTATGTCGGCGAGACGGAGTACGAGATCTATGCCGTGGTCGTTGCCCATTGCCAAAAACCGACCGCCTACGAGCAGCGCGTCACGCGGTAAAGGCGTATGTCCCCGCGAGGGGTGGCGCGTTCGCGGGTGCCTACGCGCAAGTCCGCTCGGATATGTATCAGAAGGCGAAGCGGTATTGCGGCGAAAAGACGGCGCCGGAGTCGGTCCGATTCGAAAGCGGCAAGTGCGAACTGGTCGAGCCCGCGCGCACCATCGAGATCCAGAGTGCCATGCACTTCGTGCGCGCCGTCGGCTTCTGCCCGGTGTTCTAGCGTCCGAAGCCTGAAGCGGCTGCGAAGTCGCGCGCGGGTTGATTAAACTCGCGAAATCGGGTAGGCTGTTGCACAAACGAAATCTACTTGCGCTTTGTACTTGCGTTCCATTGAAAGAGAACATCATGAAAACGATCTCGAAAAAGATTCGCAATCTATTGTTTCTTCCTGTTTCCGCGGTCGCCGTTGCAGCCTTCCTCGCCAGCGCCTCGGCGGCGGCGGATGAGCATGGATTCGAATACAATCTTTCGGTCCTGTTCGGAGCGGGGACTCCGCATTCCACTAGCAAGCGCGGATGCGACGCGGCGGCTCAGAAGGCGTTGATGGAGGCGGCCAAGTACGGGGATCACTGGTGCACGTTCATGGGGCGCGGGACGGACGTGGAACGCGTCGAGTTTAGGGAATGCAGATACTCGACCAAAGCCCGGTACGCCAACTCCGATGGAAAGATCGTGGTGGGCGGGCGCACCGGTGTGGCCCCCGCCTCCCTGTCGACGGGCGAGGCGACCGCGATCAGCATCGTTTATTGCGAGTAAGGCGGCTGGCTCTCCCGTCTGGCTGACGGGCGCGGCACGGCGGACCGGGCTGTGGATTTTCCACCGCCCCGTTTTTGCGTCGCCGCCGCGTCGGCATCGAGCGGATGCGTTCCCGCTTTCCCACCGGCGCGGCGATTTGCTATACTGTGCGCCGGGCATCCCGCCCGCATTGCACCGGCCACCAACACCGAATCACCACGCCGAACCGCCGACGCCGACTACAACGCGCGCGCGCATTCCGAAAGAGATCAGCATGAGCGACCCATCGCAGGCCGACCCGGAGTCGGCGCACAAGCCACCCGTTGACAATAGCCGCCGCCGACTACTGACCGCCGCGACCAGCGGCGTCGGGCTGGTCGGCACCGCGGCGATGCTGGTGCCGTTCGCCGGCTCGATGGCACCGAGCGAGAAGGCCAAGGCGGCGGGCGCGCCGGTCGAGGTGGACATCAGCGAGATCGCGCCGGGGCGGCAGATTACGGTCGAGTGGCGCGGCAAGCCAGTGTGGATCATCGGTCGCTCGCAGCAGGACTTGGACTTCCTCGGCTCGCTCGCCGACACCCTCGCCGACCCCGATTCGGACGCCGCGCAGCAGCCGAAATACGCGCGCAATCCATACCGCTCGATCAAGCGCGAGGTGCTGGTGCTGGTCGGCATCTGCACTCATCTCGGCTGCTCGCCGAAGTTCCGTCCGGAGTTGACCGCCGACGCCGACGGCGCGTTCCTGTGCGCCTGCCACGGTTCGAGATTCGATCTCGCCGGGCGGGTCTATCGCAATGTGCCGGCGCCGACCAATCTGGTGGTGCCGCCGCATCGCTATCTGTCCGACCATGTCATCCTGATCGGCGAAGACGAGGACACCGCATGAGATTGATCGACTGGATCGACGCGCGCTTTCCGGCGAGCAAGGTCTTCCGCGAGCATCTGTCGGAATACTACGCGCCGCGCAACTTCAATTTCTGGTACTACTTCGGCAGCCTCGCGCTGCTGCTGCTGTTGCTGCAGATCGTCACCGGCGTGCTGCTGGCGATGAACTACAAGCCCGACGCCGCCACCGCGTTCGCCTCGGTCGAGTACATCATGCGCGACGTCTGGGGCGGCTGGTTCGTGCGCTACATGCATTCCACCGGCGCCTCGTTCTTCTTCATCGTCGTCTATCTGCACATGTTCCGCGGCTTGCTGTACGGCTCGTATCGCAACCCGCGCGAGTTGCTGTGGATCTTCGGCATGGTCATCTACGTGGCGATGATGGCGACCGCGTTCTTCGGCTACTTGCTGCCGTGGGGACAGATGTCGTTCTGGGGCGCGCAAGTGATCATCAACTTGTTCGACACCATCCCGCTGATCGGTCCGCCGCTGGCGGAGTGGATCCGCGGCGACTACGTGATCTCCGACATCACCCTGAACCGCTTCTACGCGCTGCATTATCTGGTGCCGTTCGTGCTCGTCGGGCTGGTGTTCCTGCACATCGTCTCGCTGCACAAGGTCGGCTCCAACAACCCCGACGGGGTCGAAATCAAGCAAGGCCCGAAGGGCAACAAGTGGAGCGCCGACGCGCCCGCCGACGGCATCCCGTTCCATCCGTACTACACGGTCAAGGACACCATGGGCGTGGCGGTGTTCATGCTGTTGTTCTTCGCCGTGGTGTTCTTCGCGCCGGAGATGGGCGGCTACTTCCTCGAGCAGCCGAACTTCGAGCCGGCCAATCCGCTGAAGACCCCCGAGCACATCGCGCCGGTGTGGTACTTCACGCCGTACTACGCGATCCTGCGCGCGGTGCCGAGTTTCGCCGGCACCCAAGTGTGGGGCGTGCTGGCGATGTTCGCCGCGCTGGCGTTGTTCTTCTTCCTGCCGTGGCTCGACCGCAGCCCGGTCAAGTCGATGCGCCACAAAGGCTGGGCGTGCAAGTGGTTCCTCGCGGTGTTCGCGATCTCGTTCCTCGCGCTCGGCTATCTCGGCACCAAGCCGCCGACGCCGACGCTGACCGCCGCGGCGCAAGTCTTCACCGCGCTGTACTTCGCGTACTTTTTGTTGATGCCTTTTTATAGCAAGGTCGGCGAGACCAAGCCGACGCCGTCGCGAGTGACCAAATGAAACTCGCTGGTCTTTTTTCTGCTATGCGGCGTTGCGCCGCCTCGCTCGCTCGGTTGCGTATTTGCATACGCGCCCTCATTCGCTCGTTGCGCGCCTTGCCTAGCGAAAAAAATCCGGCGCGCGTCGCTGGTCTTTTTTCTGCTATGCGGCGTTGCGCCGCCTCTCTCGCTCGGTTGCGTATTTGCATCCGCGCCCTCATCCGCCCGTTTCGCGCCTTGCCTATCGAGAAAAATCCGGCGCGAGTCGCTGGTCTTTTTCCCGCCATGCCGCGTTGGGCTGCGCCGCTCGCTCGGTCGCGTATTGATATACGCTCCCTCGCTCGCGTCTTGCCCGCCTTGCCTATCGGAAAAAATCCGGCGCGAGTCGCTGGTCTTTTTCCCGCTATGCCGCGTTGCGCCGCCTCGCTCATTCGGCGAGTCGTCGTCTTCGTCGTCGTCGCCGCCGCGTTCGTCGCGCCGGCGCAGGCCGCCGAGCCGGCGCGGATGCAGATGGCGCCGTTCAAGGCGTCGCTGCAGGACAAGCCGTCGCTGCAGCGCGGCGCCAAGTTGTTCGTCAACTACTGCCTGTCGTGCCACAGCGCGAAGTTCATGCGCTACAGCCGCATGGCGCGCGACTTGGAGATCCCGCCGAAACTGGTCGAGCGCAACATGCTGTTCGCCAGCGACAAGATCGGCGACCCGATGGAGACCACGATGCCGGCGCGCGACGCCGAGCAGTGGTTCGGCGTCGCCCCGCCCGACCTGTCGCTGATCGGCCGCCTGCGCGGTCCGCAGTGGTTGTACAACTATTTCCGCGCGTTCTATCTCGATGACAACTCGCCGAGCGGCTGGAACAACGTGGTGTTCGAGAATGTCGCGATGCCGCATGCGATGCACGAACTGCAAGGCTTGCAGCGCGCTGTGTTCCGCACCGAGACCGACGCCGACGGCAATCAACGCGAAGTGCTCGACCATTTCGAGCAAGCCACCGCCGGCAAGATGACCGCGCCCGAATACGACCAGGCGGCGCGCGACCTGACCAACTTCCTGGTCTATCTCGGCGAGCCGGCGAAGTTGGTGCGCATCGAATACGGCTTGTGGACGATGCTGTTCCTCGCGCTGTTCGCCGCGCTTAGCATTGCGCTGAAGAAGGAATACTGGCGCGACTTGGAATAACGCCGCCACCGAATCACGCTTCAATCGAATGGTGCTTCTCGAATCAACCGCCGCCGGCGACTTGCTGTCGGCGCGGACGCCGAGCATGACCTTGCTGTCGGCGCCGGTGTGCGTGTTCAGCCACTGCTGCCGCATCGTGCTGCTGGAGAAGGACGTCGAATGCAGCATCGAATACGTCTCGGCGCGCGACGACCCGGCGCGCCTCGGCGAGTCCAATCCATACGGCGAGACGCCGACGCTGCTCGACCGCGAACTCACTTTATACGGCACCTCGGTGGTGATCGAATACTTGGACGAGCGCTTCCCGCATCCGCCGCTGATGCCGGTCGATCCGATCGCGCGCGCCAAGACGCGGCTGATGATCATGCGCTTGAGCCGCGACTGGCTGACGCCGATCAGCGAACTCGAAGTCGCCGAGGCGTTGATCGGCATGGGCGCGAAGAAGTCCGGCGCGCCCGCCGCACTCAAGCGCAGCATCCGCGACGGCTTGCTCGCGCTGTCGCCGCTGTTCGCGCAGCAGCCGTTCTTCCTGAGCGACGAATACACCGTCGCCGACGCGTACTTCACGCCGCTGCTGTGGCGCTTGCTGGCGCTCGGCGTGCAGTTGCCATCGCCCGCCGACGCGCTGCTCGCATACGGCGAGCGGATGTTCAAGCGCCCGGCGTTCGCCGCAAGTTTGAGTCCGCAGGAAGCGACGCTTCGCTGACGCGGTCTTGCGATTTTTCGATCTTTCGACTGAGATGGTAAGCGATACCGATGAAGCACGATTCCCCGGCGGCGCCGCGCGATGGCTCGATCAAGCCGTATCTGTTGCGCGCGATCTATCAATGGGCGCTTGACCACGGCCTCACGCCGCAACTGCTGGTGGACGCGCGCGCCGAGCAAGTCGCGGTGCCGCGCGAGCGCGTCGAGAACGGCCGCATTGTGCTGACCATCCACCCGCAGGCGATCGCCGGACTCGACATGGGCGATCATCACTGGCGCTTCTCGGCGCGTTTCGGTGGCGCGCCGTTCGCGGTCAACATTCCGGTGGCGGCGGTGGCGGCGATCTATTGCCGCGAGAATGGGCAAGGCATCTTCTTCCACGCCGACGGCAGCGGCCAAACCCCGCCGGCTTCTCCGCCGGTCGCGAAGCCGAACGCGAAGCCGCGCGCGGCGAAGCAGCCGGCGCATCTTAAACTAGTCAAGTGAAACTAGTTAAGTGATGTGCTCCGAACCGACGACGCGATGAACGCGGACGCATTCCACGGCACCACGATCGTGTCGGTGCGCCGCGGCAATCAAGTCGCGATCGGCGGCGACGGCCAAGTCTCGCTCGGCGAGACCGTGATGAAAGGCAACGCGCGCAAGGTGCGGCGGCTGCACGACGACCGCGTGCTCGCCGGTTTCGCCGGCGGCACCGCCGACGCGTTCACCTTGTTCGAGTTGTTCGAAGGCAAACTCGAGCAGCACCAAGGGCAGTTGGTGCGCGCCGCGGTCGAGTTGGCGAAGGACTGGCGCACCGACCGCATCCTGCGCCGGCTCGAGGCGCTGCTCGCGGTCGCCGACGGCGAAGCCTCGCTGATCATCTCCGGCAACGGCGATGTGATCGAGCCCGAGCACGGCGTGATGGCGATCGGCTCCGGCGGCGACTTCGCCAAGTCGGCGGCGCTGGCGCTGCTGCGCAGCACCGAGTTGTCGGCGCAGGACATCGTGCGCCAAAGCCTCGCCATCGCCGCCGAGATCTGCGTGTATACCAACGACCGCGTCAACGTCGAGTTGCTCGACTACTAACGCGGCGACTCATTCGCAGCAATCGGAGAACATCATGTTTGGCGCAATCATCGGCGACATCGTCGGCTCGCGGTTCGAACACAACAATCATAAGAGCAAGGACTTCGAGTTGTGGCATGAGAAGTGCAAGTTCACCGACGACTCGGTGTGCACCGCGGCGGTCGCCGACATCCTGCGCCGCGACAAGCCGCCGGCGACCACTTTGCAGCGCTGGTGCCGCGACTATCCCGCGCGCGGCTACGGCGGCCACTTCAGCAACTGGATACTGCGCGACCCGCCACGGGCTTACGGCAGTTACGGCAACGGCGCGGCGATGCGCGTTTCGCCGGCGGCGTTGATCCACCGCGCCGATCTCGCCGCCGCGCTTGACGCCGCCGACCGAGTCACCGCCGTCACCCACGACCACGCCGAAGGCATCAAGGGCGCGCGCGCGACCACGCATGCGATTTGGCTGGCATTGGACGGCGACGGCGCGTCCGCCGACGACATCCGCGATACGATCGCGCGCGAATACGACTACGACTTGTCGCCGTCGGTGGACGACATCCGCCCGCAATACAGTTTCGATGTGACCTGCCAAGGCACGGTGCCGCAGGCGATCATCTGCGCGCTCGAGTCGACCGACTTCGAGGACGCGATCCGCAACGCGATCTCCATCGGCGGCGACTCCGACACCATCGCCGCCATCGCCGGCGCGCTCGGCGAAGCGTTGCACCGACTGCCGCGCGACTTCGTCACCGTCGCCGGCGAACGCTATCTGGACGCGCGCATCGCCGAGACGATCGGCGCGTTGTACGACTGAACGTGCGACCGAACGACCGACTGAACCGAGATTTGCGATGACCGAGATGACCCCGCGCGAGATTGTCGAGGAACTCGACAAGCACATCATCGGCCAGCAGGAAGCCAAGCGCGCGGTCGCGATCGCGCTGCGCAATCGGTGGCGGCGCAGCCAAGTCGAGGAGTCGCTGCGCGCCGAGATCACGCCGAAGAACATTTTGATGATCGGCCCGACCGGAGTCGGCAAGACCGAGATCTCGCGGCGTCTGGCGAAACTGGCGAACGCGCCGTTCATCAAGGTCGAGGCGACCAAGTTCACCGAAGTCGGCTATGTCGGGCGCGAAGTCGATTCGATCGTGCGCGACCTCGCCGACATGGCGGTCAAGATGATGCGCGAGCGCGCGATGAACAAAGTGCGCGCGCGCGCCGAGGACGCCGCCGAGGAGCAAGTGCTCGACTTGCTGCTGCCGCCGGCGCGCGACGACGGCGACGATCGCGACGGCGCCGCGCGCCAAAGATTCCGCAAGTTGCTGCGCGAAGGCAAGTTGGACGACAAGGAAGTCGAGATCGAAGTCGGCGCCGGCTCGGTCGGGGTGGAGATTTTCGCGCCGCCGGGAATGGAGGAGATGACCAGCCAACTGCAGGGAATGTTCCAGAGCATGGGCGGACAAAAGACTCGCCAGCGCAAGGTCAAAGTCAACGAAGCGCTGCGGTTGCTGAGCGAAGAGGAGGCGTCGCGGCTGATCGACGACGACGACATCAAGCACGCCGCGGTCGAGTTGGTCGAGCAGCACGGCATCGTCTTCCTCGACGAGATCGACAAGATCGTAGGCCGCAACGTCGACGGCCACAGCGGCGCCGACGTCTCGCGCGAAGGCGTGCAGCGCGATCTGCTGCCGCTGGTCGAGGGCACCACCGTGTCGACCAAATACGGCGTGATCAACACCGACCACGTGCTGTTCATCGCCGCTGGCGCGTTCCAACTGACTAAGCCGTCCGACCTCATCCCCGAGTTGCAAGGCCGCCTGCCGATCCGAGTCGAGTTGGCCGCGTTGACCAGCGAGGATTTCGTGCGCATCCTGACCGAGCCGAACGCCTCGCTGACCGATCAATACCGCGCGCTGATGGCGACCGAAGGCGTGCGCCTGGAGTTCACCGAAGCCGGCGTCGAACGCATCGGCGAAGCGGCGTGGCGCGTCAACGAGCAGACCGAAAACATCGGCGCGCGCCGCCTGCACACGGTGATGGAGCGGCTGCTCGAAACGATTTCATTCGAAGCCGCCGACAAGTCCGGGCAAACCGCGGTGATCGATCAAGAGTACGTCGATCAACACTTGCGCGACTTGGTTGAGGATCAAGACTTGTCGCGATATATCTTGTAGTGAGCCCGCAGGGCGAGTATCGGGGATGATACGAGCAATCCACACTCGCGCAAGCGAGCGAAGCAGGCCGAAGGGCTGCCTTCTTTTGATGCGGCAGGAATCCCACAACTTGCTCACACCACCACACCAGTTCGAAGACCGCCATCCCTGGACAACTAGATTCCGGCATTCAAGCCGGAATGACGGCAGGGCGCGATGATCGGCGCGTCGATCGGCGCGGTCAGGCTGACGCTGGTGCTGCTGGCGATCGCGTTCGGCGCGCTCGCGTGCGTCTTCGCCGGGCTGCTCGGTGCGCGCGCGTTCGCGTGGCTGGCGATGAACTGGCACCGATGCGTGGCGCGGCTGCTCGGCGTGCGCGCGTGCTATCGCGGCGCGGCGTTGGCGCGCGGCGCGTTGCTGGTCAGCAATCATATCTCTTGGCTCGACATCCCGCTGTTCGGCGGGCGCTGGCCGCTGACTTTCCTCGGCAACCGCGAGATCACCCGCTGGCCGGTGCTCGGTTGGGTGTTCAAACGCTCCGGCACGCTCTTCATCGAGCGCGGCAAAGGCGCCAAGCGCGCAGTCGCCGAGATCGGCGCTGCGCTGCGCCGCGGCCGCAGCGTGATGCTGTTCCCGGAGGGCCGCACCACCGACGGCCGCTCGGTGCTTCGCTTCCAGCCGCGGCTGATGCAAGCCGCGATCGACGCCGCCGCGCCGCTGCAACCGGCGGCGATCCGCTACTTCGACGCCGCGGGACGACGGGTCACGCGCCATTCCTTCGCCGGCGACGCCACCTTGCTCGCCAGCGCCTGGCGCACCGCCGTCGGCGCGCGCATCACCGCCGAAATCACGCTGTTCGAGCCGCTACACGCCGCCGGCGACGATGCCCAACGCCAAGCGCTGGCGGACCAAGCGGAAGCGGCGGTGCGTGCGTTGGTTGAAAAGTGAAGACTCGCTTACGCTCGCGAAAAAACGCTCCGGGCGTTTTTCCGGCGTCCAAGCCGGAATGACGGCGGGGAGGCGAGCATAGTCGGCGGCTCGTTGCGCTTGCGAAAAATTACCCTGAGCTCTTTTTGCGCGTATCATCGGCTAAAAAGCCGGTAACTTCGCCGAAAATTCGGTAATCTGGATAAATCCCCAGGCATTAATCGGCGGACTCACCCACATCGCCCACCGTCGCACCATTTACAACTGCATGGGAACTTCACCCATTGTTAGCACTCTAATCGTTCGAGTGCTAAAATCAGCCCCGAAACCATACCGGACAGGAGAACCCGATCGGTCCCATGAGTCCCATCAGTCAAACCAGCCAGCCAATCCCGATTTCCATTCACGCCGTCGGCGACAGCCTCGGCGCGTATCTGCAGGCGGTCAAAGCCGCGCCGTTACTGTCGGCGAAGCGCGAGCGCGAACTGGCGCTGCGTTATCGCGACCACGGCGATCTCGACGCCGCGCGCGAACTGGTGATGTCGCATCTTCGCTATGTGGTCAAGGTGGCGCGCGGCTTCATGGGCTACGGCTTGCCGCTGCCCGACTTGATTCAGGAAGGCAGCATCGGCTTGATGAAGGCGGTCAAACGCTACGATCCGAATCGCGATGTGCGGCTGGTGTCGTTCGCGGTGCATTGGATCAAGGCGGAGATCTACGACTATGTGCTGCGCAACTGGCGCATAGTCAAGATCGCGACCACCAAGGCGCAGCGCAAGTTGTTCTTCAACTTGCGCAAGTCGCGCGCGCGTCTCGGCTGGATGAAGGACGACGAGGTCGAGCGACTTGCCGCCGAGTTGGAGGTCGAGCCGTCGGCGGTGCGGCAGATGGAATCGCGCATGAGCGCGCCCGACATCGCCTTCGACGCGCGCGATAACGACGACGACGAGGCGTATCTGGCGCCGGCGCAGCGCTTGGGCGACAGCCGCTACGACCCGGCGATCGTGGTCGACCACTCCGAGCAGGAGCGCGTCGCGCGCGAGCAATTGACCGAGGCGCTGCGGCAACTCGATCCGCGCAGCCGCGACATCGTCTCGCGCCGCTGGCTCGGCGACGACAAGCCGACCTTGCATCAACTCGCCGACGAATACGGCGTCTCGGCGGAGCGCATCCGCCAGATCGAAAAACGCGCGATGGAGAAAATGAAAACCTCGATCACGATTGACGCGGTGGCGTAAAAGGAATCACGCGTCCGAGGTCGCAAGCGATCAGTCGCTGGAACAACGCAATCGTGATCGCGCGGCGGTGTAAACAAACTGCGTTCGCCGCCGCAAACGTCCGCTGCTAAAACAACTCCCCCGCCGCCTTCTCGCGGGCGCTCGCATCCCCGGCGGCGACTGGTTCGGCCGGGCCGGTTGGTTCGGTGCCGGCGATGTAGTATTCCAAATAGCCGTCGGGATCATCCTCGGCGGTCGGCTTGCCGCTGTCTTGGTTGATGTATCGCGACACGATGCGCTCGGGTATTTCGCTCGGGCGTTCGGGGAAGTCGGGCAGCACTGCGCGCATGAAGTCCACCCAGATCGGCAGCGCCGCGCTGGCGCCGGATTCGCGGCGTCCCAAGTGCGCCGGTTCGTCGAAGCCAACGAACACGGTGGTGATCACGTCCGGACTGAAGCCGGAGAACCACGCGTCGCGGAAGTTGTTGGTGGTGCCGGTCTTGCCGGCCAAGTCGTCGCGCCCGAGCACCAGCGCGCGCTGGCCGGTGCCGCTGCGGATCACTTGCTGCAGCATGCTGCGCATCAGGTATGCGTTCTGCGGCGAAATCGCGCGCTCGCGTTCGCCCGCAGCGTTGCCCGCGGCGTCGCCGGCCAAGCGGCAATAGGCGCATTCCGATTCGCTTAGCACGACCTCTTCGCCGTCGCGATCGACGATGCGCTCGATCAAGTACGGCTTGACTCGATGGCCGCCGTTGGCGAACACCGCGAAGGCGGCGGCGAGATCGATCGGGGTGGCGGCGATGCTGCCGAGCGCGAGCGACAAACTGCGCGGCAGTTGCGCCGGGTCGAAGCCGAACTTGGCGAGATGCTCGATGGTCGGCTCGATGCCGATGGCGCGCACCAAGCGCACCGAGACCAAGTTGAGCGACAGGCTGAGCGCCTTGCGCAGGCGCGTCGGGCCGAAGAACTTCTTGCTGTAGTTCTGCGGCCGCCAGACGCCTTCGAACTCGTCCTCGACCACCACCGGCGCGGCGCTGACCAGACTGCCGGGGGTGAAGCCGTGCTCGAGCGCGGCGGAATAGATGAACGGCTTGATGTTCGAGCCCGGCTGGCGCTGCGCTTGGGTCGCGCGGTTGAACTTGCTCAAGTAATAGTCGAAGCCGCCGGCGAGCGCGAGCACCGCGCCGCTGTCCGGGTCGAGGCTGACCAGCGCGCCGGAGACCTTCGGCATCTGCGCCAGTCGCCAGCCGTCGCCGCCGTCGCCTTCGTCGCCAGTAGTTGGCGCGACATGCACGACGTCGCCGGGCGCGACCGCTTCGCTCGCCGAGTGCAACTTCGCGCCGATGCGGTTGGCGGAGTGATACGCGCGCGCCCATTCGATGCCGTCCCATTCGATGCGGACCGCCTCGCCGGTCTGCGTGCGCGCGTGGATCGTGCGCGCCTCGACCGAGCGCACCGCCGCCGGAATCAACTCGCGGCTGGACGGATAGAGTCGCAACGCCTCGGCGAGCGACTCCGGCGTGTGCGCGTCCAAGTCGATCGTGCCGATCGCTCCGCGGAAGCCGTGGCGGCGGTCATACGCCAGCAAGCCGTCGCGCAATGATTGGTCGGCGCGGGCTTGATAGTCGCCGCGAACGCTCAGCGTGACTTCGATGCCTAAGTCATACACGCGCTCGCCGAAGTGCTCGACCATCGTGCGCCGCGCCATCTCGGCGACATACGGCGCGCGCGCCTCGATCTCGGCGCGTCCGCGCGCCGCGGTGATCGGCGCCGCGCGCGCGGTGTGGTAACTCAAGTCGTCGATCTTGCCGAGCAGATGCAGACGCTTGAGCACATAGGCGCGGCGCTCGGCGGCGCGCTGCGGGTTGGTGATCGGATTGTCGCGCGATGGCGCCTTGGGCAAGCCGGCGAGCATGCTGATCTCGGGCAGACTCAAGTCCTTCAGTTCGGCGTCGTAGTAAACCTGCGCGGCGGCGGCGAAGCCGTATGCGCGATGGCCGAGGAAGATCTTGTTGAGATACATCTCCAGGATATCGTCCTTGGTCAGCGCGCGCTCCATGTTGAACGCGAGCAGCACTTCCTTGAGTTTGCGCGTGTAGGTTTTCTCCGGAGTCAAAAAGAAGTTGCGCGCGACTTGCATGGTGATCGTGCTTGCGCCTTGGCCGCGCGACTTGCTGCGCAGATTGCTCCAGCCGGCGCGCAGGATGCCGCGGAAATCGACTCCGCCGTGATGATAGAAGCCGTCGTCCTCGGTCGCCAGCAGCGCGTCGATCAACAACGGCGGCGCGTCGTCGAGCGACAACGGAATGCGCCGCTCGTTGCCGTATTCGGCGAGCAGTTGGCGCTCGCTGTTATAGACGCGCAACGGAATGTTCAACGGCGCGCGGCGGATGTCCTCGATGGTCGGCAACTCCGGCAGCAAGGTCGCGGCATACAACCCGAGCGCAACGCCCAGCCCGGCGGCGAGCAGGAAGCATCCGAAAATAAGTTTGAGCAGCAGTTTCACTCGTTGGAACCAAGCAATGTCGGAACAGCGGTCATCGGCGCGAGTTCGAGTTTGCGCGCCGCGCGCGTGCAGGTTAGTATAATCCGAAAACCGCGCCCGCCGCGCGATTCTGAACGCGTTGCGGCGACGACGACTTCGGCAACTCGGCTTTCACTCAGCGACGGCAACCTCGTGCACAACCATGTCTATTTGATCGGCGCGATGGCGGCGGGCAAGACCACCGTCGGGCGCAAACTCGCGCGCCTGCTGCGCTGCGAGTTCATCGACACCGACCACGCGCTGGAGCAACGCACCGGGGTTTCGATCGGCCACATCTTCGAGATCGAAGGCGAGTCCGGCTTCCGCGAGCGCGAGGCGAAGTTGCTCGGCGAGATCGCCGCGCGCGTCGAGTGCGGCGCGGACTTAGGCGCGGTGGTCGCCACCGGCGGCGGCGTCATCCTGCGCCGCGACAACCGCGAGACGATGCGCGCCACCGGCACGGTGGTTTATCTGCGCGCCTCGCTGGAGTTGCTGTGGCGTCGGCTGCGCAACAATGCCGGCGACCGCCCGCTGCTGAACACGCCCGACCCGAAGGGCGCGATCGCGAAGTTGCTCGACCAGCGCGGTCCGTTGTATGCCGCCGAAGCCGACTTCAGCATTGATATACGCGCCGAGTCCGCCGCGCGGGTCGCGCGCGATCTGCATGACTTGCTGCAGTCGCGCGCGCCCGCGGATTCGGATTCGGCAGCGCGATGAATGTTGCGATGAACGACACTATTAAGACCGTTGACGTCGCGCTCGGCGCGCGCAGTTATCAAGTCCGCATCGGGCGCGATCTGTTGTCGGCGACGGACGAGATCGCGCCGTGGATCGCCGCGCGGCAGGTTTGTATCGTCACCGACGACATCGTCGCGCCGCTGTATCTGGCGCGGCTTCGCGACGCGCTCGCCGGCAAGGAGATGATCGAATGCGTTCTCGCGCATGGCGAGGCGCGCAAGAATCTCGCCGCCATCGAGCGCGTGATCGAGTCGCTGCTGCGCTCGAGATTCGATCGCGACGCCACCATCGTCGCCCTCGGCGGCGGCGTGGTCGGCGACATCGCCGGCTTCGCCGCGGCGTGCTATCAGCGCGGCATCGCGTTCATCCAAGCGCCGACCACGTTGCTGGCGCAAGTCGATTCATCGGTCGGCGGCAAGACCGGAGTCAACCACGCGCTCGGCAAGAACATGATCGGCGCGTTCCACCAGCCGCGCCGCGTGCTCGCCGACACCGCCGCGCTCGACACCTTGGCGCCGCGCGAGTTCTCCGCCGGGCTGGCCGAGGTGATCAAGTACGGCATCAT
>JBPCXC010000233.1:0-4652 GCA_051008875.1 bacterium | reverse complement strand
AGCGGACGAAGCTTCCGCCCGAAGCGGATGCTCGCGCCGGCAGCGCGCCGCCCGGGAACACTTCGCCGTCCGGCCCAAGCGCATCGAACACGCGCCGCACCGCGCGCAACTCGTCGGCGTCGCGCGTCCAACCGGCGATTTGATTGAGCGCGCCGACCAGCGCGTCCGGGTCGGCGAAGGTGGCGTTGCCTTCGCGCGGCTGCAGGAACACGCCGGGCGGCCGATGGCGCAACGCCGCGTCGCGCGGGAGTCCGATTAGATCGTATTCCAGTATGCACAAGTCATGCGCGCGCGCGCGAAACGAGTCCGGCGCATGCTCGCGCGCGGCGAACCACTTGCCGAGCGCCGCCGCCGGCGAGTCCGGCGCGGCCGCTTGGCCGAGTCGGATGTAGTGCTGCACCACGCGCGAGTCCGACCACGGCGCGAGCACGAAGTCGGCGGCGGGTTCGCGCTCGCCCAAGCGCAACTCGAAGCCGATGATCTCCAACGCCGGCGTCGCCGGCAGCAGACGCGCTTGCGCCAGCACGCGCTCCCAGCCGTCGCCGTCGAGCAACGCGGACGGAATCAACGGCTTCAACAACGCAATCCGATCCGCCATCGAAGTTTCGCGCAACTGCTGTTCGCGGTTCATGTTGGCGTGCGCGGGCGACGGTGTTGGCATTAAAAAACGGAACGATGTATCAGCGCATGCCCGTCGCCGTCATTGCCGCGATCTCCCGTTATCATTCCGGCAGGTGCGCTGGAAAAAAACACCCGGAGCGTTTTTTCGCGAGCGCAAGAGAGTCACTTTCGCCGTCATTCCGGCTTGGACGCCGGAATCCAGATGTCCATGGATGGCAATCGTCAATCCGGCGCGGCGAAGTGAATGGGTCATGAGATTCCCGCTCGCATCAAAAGCAAGCGGCCCTTCGGGCTGCATCACTCGCTTGCGCGAGTGTGGATTCCCGCTTTAAAGACTGCGGGAAAAAAACGCCGGGAGTGTTTTTTCGCGAGCGTATGCGAGCCCGCAGGGCGAGTATCAGGATGATACGAGCAAAGACGGCGGGGAGGAGGGCTGCGCAAAGACGGCAGGGCGGTCGGCGTGCGCTCGTGGCGGGGCGCTGGTGGCGTGCGACCCGCCGATTAGCCGCGTTGGTTGGTGTGCGCGTTGTTGCTGGAATCTTCCCAGGTGGCGTCCTGCTTGCCCCAGGTCGGCACGCTGCCGCCGGCGACGCCGCGCAGGTCGTCCTCGGTCAGGCGCGACGACGGCGACAGCACCAAGTGGCCGACGTGCTCGCTCATCTCATGCACTTCGATGTTGTATTGAAGCGGGATCTCCACTTCGTACTCATCGCGGATCGTGCCTTTCGGATCTTCGATCAGCCGCGCGCGAAACGCGTCGTCGGTCGCGACCTTGTCGTTGATCGCTTGTCGCATTTGCTTGAAGGTTGTGGGTCTGGCGGTCATGCTTTTTCCTCGGCATCGGTTGAAGTGGAAGCCAGATGGAATCTGTTCAAACCAATCGACGCCACTGTATCACATAACTTGATGGGTTGCAATAGAAATCGTTACGTCGGTGCGAAATCGCCGCTACCGCGCGCCATGCACCCACGCCGGGCCGAGTTGGCCGTCGGGGTCGGTTTTGGCGAGGATTCGCCGCATTTCGCGGTCCACCGGCGGCAGCAGTCGCCGCGTCAGGTCGGCGTCGGCGAGCGCGCTGTATGGATACATTCGGCCGCGGAATCGAATCGCCAAGCGCGCCAAGTCGCTGAGGATTTTCATCGCCTCGCCGACTTGCCGGTGGCGAAAGCACGCGAAGATTTCGAACGCGAGCACATGCGAATGCGCGCGCGACAAACGCAGCCACGGGTTCGGCTGACGCGCCATCGCGTCGAGCCAGAAGCAGACCGCGGGGTCGGGGAAGAACGCCGCGCGCGCCGCCGCGTAGCGCCTAAGTTCGCGCGCGAACGCAAGCCCGTCGTCCGGCGCGAACGCGACCGAAAGCGGCGCTTTGTAGAATGTGTCGGGGCGATTGACTTGCGCCAGTTGCGATGCGTGCGCCGCGTCGAATCGCCAGCCGCGCCGCGACATGCTGTATTGCACCGGGTCGTCTATATGCGCGACGCTCAAGCCGCGGCGGGCGTAGGCGCCGAGGAAGCCTTCGGTGGTGTGGTCGAGTCGCCGCAGGATTTCCCGCCAGCGCGCCATCATCTCCTGCGCTTGCTGCGCGCTCGCCGCTTCGATCGCGCAACTGACCTCGGCGCGCGCGTCGCCGGCGTCGTCCCATTGCACGGTCGCGTCGAGCGACGCGATGTCGTCGTGCGCGTCGAGTTCGTGGCGCAACGGAAGCAGCGCGTCGAGCGGCATCGCGCCGATCAGCAGCCGCGCGCGAAACGGCAGCAACGGCTCGGTCGCGAGCGTCACCGACAGCAGCGCGCCGGCGAGTCCGATGCTGCCGAGCGCGACCGAGAACAAGTCGGCGTTGCGCGCGCGGCTGCAACGCCAGATGCGTCCGTCGGTGCCCATCAACTCCAGTTCGCGCACATGCTGCGCCAACATACCGCGGCGATAACTGCGTCCGCTGACGCCGCCGGCCGCCAGCGTGCCGCCGACCGTGGCGCTCGGCGCGGAGGTATAGACCGGCACGCGCAAGCCGCGCTGGCGCAAGGTTTCGCGCAGTTCGGACAAGTTGCCGCCGGCGGCGACGCGCACCCAGCCGTCGCCGATTTCGGTCGGGTATTCGCCGACGAGCGCGGTCATGTCCACCACCATTCCGTCGGCGCACAGCGAGTGCCCGGAGAACGATTGGCCGCCGCCGCGCAGCGCGATGCGCAGTCCGCGCGCGCGCGCCTCGGCGAAGCAGCGACGCAGCGACTCGACCGTGCGCGGTCGCGCCACCGTCGCCGGACGACGTTGATGCAGGTTGCCGAAATCGGACTGATAACGCGCCAGTACGCTCGGCTCGTCGCTCAACTCAGGCGTCGTGGTGTCGGCGTTCATCGCGCGCCTCACAACGCCCGGCAGCGCGACCACGCCGGCACGATCAAGCCGTCGGGGTCGGTCTTGGCGATGGCGCGCCGCATCGCCTCACTCGGCGTCGGCAGCAAGCGCGCCATCAACTCGGCGTCCGGCACCGCCGCCTGCGGATAGAGCCGCCCGCCCAAGTCGGCGGCGACGCGCGCGGCTTCGGCGAAGCGCGCCATCGCCGCGCGCCTGTCGCTATGCGCGAACACCGCCGGCACTTGCAGCGCGACGACTTGATCGTGCGCATCGGAAAGCCGCAGCCACGGATTGGGATGATCGCGCATCGCATTCACCATCATCAAATACGGCGGCAACGCCGCGTTGGAGTTTGCGTCCGCGTTCGCGTTCGCATTGTCGTTGTCGTTCGCCAGCGCCGTCATATAAGGACGCAACGCATGCATCGCCGCGAGCGCGTCGGGCGCATCGTACAACACGCCGAGCGGAATGCAGCGGACGCCGCCGCGGCGACTGGCGCGGGCGAGGAAGGCGCGATAGTCCGGCGTCTCGCGCCATCCGTTCGCCGACATGGTGTATGCGATCGGGTCATCCACATTCCCGACTTGCACTTGATGCGCGGCGAACGCGCCGCCGAGCCCCGCCATCGTGCTCAGGCACAGTCGGCGCAAAACATCTTCCCACGCATCCGCCTTCGCCGCCACCTCGTCCGCGCTCGACGCCTCCATCGCGCAGTGTGCGTGCAGCGTCAAACCGTGGTCGCGGCCGCGCGCGATGCGCGCCTCCAGCGAGTCGACGCCGCCGTGCGCGGCGAGCGCGGCGCGGAACTCGTCGAACGCCGCGCTCGGCATGGCGACCGCAAGGCGCGCGCGATGCGGCCGCAACGGCTCGGTCGCGAGCGTCACCGACAGCAGCGCGCCGGCTTGCCCCATGTTCGCCAAAGCGGCGTGGAAGATGTCGCGGTTGCGCGCCGAGTCGCAATGCCAAACGCGCCCGTCGGTGCCCATCAACTCCAACGCCAGCACATGATGCGCCAACATGCCGCGGCTATAACTGCGCCCGCTGAGTCCGCCGGCGGACACGGTGCCGCCGACGGTCGCCCGCGGCGCCGGGGTGTCGACGCCGACGCGCAAGCCGCGCCGACGCAGATGCTCGCGCAGTTCGCCGAGGCGATGGCCGCCCGCCGCGCGCACCCAGCCGTCGCCGATCTCGACCGGATGCGCTGGCGCCAACGCGGTCATGTCCACCACCATTCCGTCGGCGCACAGCGCGTGTCCCGAGTACGATTCGCCGCCGCCGCGGAACGCGACGCGCAGTCCGTTCGCGCGCGCATCGGCGAAGCATTGCGCGAGCGAGTCGACCGTGCGCGGCCGCGCCACCGCCGCCGGTCGCGCGGCATAGACGCCGCCGGCATCGCACTGGTATTGCGCCAGCACGGCTGCGTCGGTGCTGACATCGGTCGCATCGGCGCGCGCGTTCATCATCGCGCGCAGGGGGCGAAGCATTGGGCGTGATAGGCGCGCACGCGCGGCCATTCGAGTTTCAGCCACGGCGTGAAATCATCCGGCGCGCGGCGCAGTTCGGCTTCGAACTCGCCGACCGCGCAGAATCGCCACGCCGCGATCTCGTCGGCGTCGGCGTGGATCGCTTCGGCTTCGGCGCTGCAAGCCCAGACCGAGCACAACTCGTGCTCG
>JBPCXC010000232.1:0-3970 GCA_051008875.1 bacterium | reverse complement strand
GCGCTGACGCAGATGGTCAGCCCGGGCGCGCCGTTGATGTATGGTGGCTTCACCTCCAACGTCGATATGAAGTCCTGCGCGCCGGTGTTCGGCACGCCGGAATACGCCCGCGCCGTTCTCGCCGGCGGACAACTCGCGCGGCGTTACAACCTGCCGTATCGCACCTCCAATGTGAACGCCGCCAACTGCGTCGACGCGCAGGCGGCGTGGGAGTCGGAGATGTCGCTGTGGGCGGCGGTGATGGGGCACGGCAACATGGTGCTGCACAGCGGCGGCTGGCTCGAGGGCGGGCTATGCGCGTCGTTCGAGAAGTTGATCGTTGACATGGAGATGGTGCAGATGATGGCCGAGATGCTGCAGCCGATCGAAGTCAGCGAAGAGAGTCTGGCGCTGGATGCGATCCGCGAGGTCGGCGCCGGCGGGCATTTCTTCGGCGCGGCGCATACCATGGCGCGCTATCAGGACGCGTTCTATGCGCCGATCGTGTCGGACTGGAGCAACTTCGAGACTTGGCAGGAGAACGGCTCCAAGACCGCCGCCGAGCGCGCCAATGCGCTGTTCAAGCGGCTGCTCGATGCGTATCGCCCGCCGCCGCTCGACGCCGGCGTGGCCGAGGAGTTGGAGGCGTATGCGGCGCGGCGGCGCGAGGAAATCAAGCCGGAGTGGTGATGCGCGCGATAGTGCGATAGAATCGGCGCGAACCAAAACAAGATCGCAAGATCGCGCGACCATGCGATCACAGGAGGCACTATGATTATCTATCCCGACATCGAATTGCACAACGGCCAATGCGTCAATCTTAAGCACGGCAGTATCGAAGACCCGAAGGTCTTCGACATCACTCCGCTGGACGCGGCCAAGGAGTTCGAGCGCGCCGGCGCCGAGTGGCTGCATCTGATCGATCTCGACGGCGTGTTCGAGAAGCAGGGCGGCAACCACGACTTGATGTGCGAGATCATCCGCCGCGCCGACATCCCGGTGCAGGTCGGCGGCGGCATCCGCGCCGCCAGCGTGATCGACGGCTGGTTCAACCACGGCGCGCAGCGCGTCGTGCTCGGCACCGCCGCGGTGTCCGACCAGCGGCTGGTCGAGGAATGCTGCGTGCATCATCCCGAGCGCATCATCATCAGCATCGACGCGCGCGACGGCAAGGCGGTGTCGCATGGCTGGAAGCACGTGTCCGCGTTCACCGCGCTGGAACTCGCCAAGAGATTCGAGCGCTCCGGCGCCGGCGGCATCATCTACACCGACATCGACCGCTACGACGAACTGCCCGAAAGCAGCATGGCGAACACCACGCAAATGGCGGCGGAACTCGACTGCCCGGTGATCTCAAGCGGCACCGTGCGCAACCTGGACGACGTGTCGATGTTGTCGCAACTCCCCAACATCGCCGGCGCGGTGATCGGCTGGGCGCTGTTCTCCGAAGCGGTGCACTTGGCCGACGCGCTGGCGTTGGCGCGGCAAAAAACCACCAAGGCGGGTTTTATTTGATCGGATTGGATGGTATGCTGGACGCTCGTAATGGTTTTCTTGGGATTTTCAGGAGATTTTTGCTATGGCAAGTTGGAATATGAAATCGAATTTCGTGCGAATGCGCGTTATGTGCGGGCAAGTCGGCGTTCTGCTGTTCGCCGGGTTGGGAATCGAAGGCATCATCGTTCGGCAAGCGAACTGGCGCGTGATCGTCGCCTCCGCTGCGTTCAGTTTGTTGCTGATGTGGCTTTCTTCGTTGGACGAACATCACCCCGTTGTATTGGAGCAAGACGAATCATGAAACTCGTTATTACATACGCGATCATCACCGTGCCGCTGATTCTTTTGTTGCTGTGGTCTTTGTATCAAGAGCACAAGGAAAACCAGCCGCCGCCGAAAAAAGAGAAACGCTGACGTTCGCCAGCCGATCACTCCATCGGCGCCAAGCCATACTTTCGCGGGTCGAACGCGCGCAGCGAGGGGATGATCCAGTCGGCTTGCGCGTAGCGGGCGTTGTCCATGTTCGCGTCGGGCACCGCGATCACGCGCATCTCGGCGGCGACGCCGGCGGCCAAGCCGGACGGCGAATCCTCGAACACCAAAGTCGCGCGCGCCGGCGCGCCGATGCGCTCGGCGGCGGCGAGGAAGATGTCCGGCGCCGGCTTGCCGCGCGCGACCGCCGGGTCGTCGCCGGTCACCACCGCATCGAACAAGTCGAACCATCCGCGGTGGCGGCTGACCTTCAGGTCGTATAGATCGCGCGCCGAACTGGTCGCCACCGCCATCGGCACGCCGTTGCGATGCAAGTGGCGCACCAACGCCTCCGCGCCCGGCAGCGCGTCGCACGCCGGGAACGCAGCGCGCAGCAAGGCGTCGCGCTCGGCGAGATAGTCCTCGGCGCGCAGCGGCAACGCCAACGCCTCGACCAGATACCGCGCCGCATCGAGCGACGGGCGGCCGATCATGTTGCCCTTGACGCTCCACTCGAAAGTCTTGCCGTAACGCCCGACGATGCGCTGCGTGATCTCGGTGTAGATGCGCTCGGTGTCGAGCAGCAGCCCGTCCACATCGAACAGCGCATGAGTCGCCGCGTCGGTCGCCGCATGAGTCGCCGCGTCGTTCATGCCGTCATCGCGCGTCGCGTTCATCGTTCTTCGCGCACCATCATGCCGACATATGCCTTGGCTTCGATGCGCTCGGCCTCGAGCGCGATCTTGATGTGGTTGATGCCGACCCGCGTGCGGTATGCGCTGGTTCGTCCGAACAACGGCCGCGCGCCCGGCCACTCGCGCAGCGCGTCGGCTTTTTGCGCCAGGCATTGTCCGCGCCGCTGCAGTGCATCGAGCAGCGGATGCCACGCGGCGCGGCTGCACGCGTCCCACGGCAGCGACTGATACAACTCCAAGCCGATGCGCGGCAAGATGCAATGCGCGTCGCGCGCGCTCGCATCCACGCTCAACGCGACCTGCGCGAAAGTATCGGTCGCCGACAACGCCGCATTCACCGCATCGAGCGAACCGCGCCACGACAAGCGCGTCAGCAACGCGACGATCTCCGCCGGCGTCATGCCGCGCAGCACCAAGCGGATCGCGCGCGGCATGCGCTGCGGCATGACGCCGGCGTGATAGACGTGACCATGATCGCTTCGCGCCAACGCCGCCAACACCCGCGACAACGCGCGCCACTCTTCGTTGGCGTCGTCGTCGTCATCCCATCCGGCAATGGCGGCGAGCGCGCGGTGCAATGCGCGCATCTCGTCGCGGTCGTTGCGCCATTCGATGCGCGCGCGATTCGGCGCGCGCGGCAGCAGGAAGATTCCGAATCGCGGTTCATGCTGCGCCGAAACTTCGGCGACATCGTATTCGAGCAACGTGCTGGCGACCGACTGCGCCGCGAACGAGTCGCGTAGTTCGCATTGCGCGCGCAAGTATTCGCCGAGCAACGCATCCGGCGACCGACGCGACGACTCGCACGACGACTCGCGTTCGCCGCGGGCGATGAGATGCCACGCGAGTTG
This sequence comes from bacterium, assembly GCA_051008875.1. Classification (GTDB taxonomy): domain Bacteria; phylum Pseudomonadota; class Gammaproteobacteria; order Arenicellales; family Poriferihabitantaceae; genus JAHRAW01. The sequence goes on along the minus strand of JBPCXC010000232.1, from coordinate 477 downwards.
CGAGTTCGGCTCGACCGCGACGCACAAGTCGGCGGCGGCGCGCGCTTCGGCGAGGCGGAACTCGAAGCCGAAGGCTTGCGCGCCGGTGGAATAGGGCAGTCGCTCGGCGGCGTCGAGCACGCGCGTCCAACCGCACTCGGCGAGCAGATGCGGCGGGAACAAGGTGCGCAATGGATGCAGCAACGCGGCGAACGAATCGTGTTCGTCTCGCGTCGGTGCGGCGGCGACGACGGGCGACGCGCGCAGACCGGCGCGTTGCGCGAAGCGATGCAACGCCTCGACGCAGAACGCGGTGTTCAACGCCGCGGAGGCATAGCCGAGCGACGGCGGCGCCGGCGGCACCGGACCGCGCCACAGCAGCGTCTCGCGCCAATGTCCGTCGGCGCATTGGGTTTGCAGCAAGCGCGAAATCGCCGGGCGCAGTGCCGGCTCGGTCAGGTCGGCGCCGAGCGCATCCAACGCCGACAACGCCTGCGC